>NZ_DASURI010000531.1:0-2739 GCF_036280135.1 Longimicrobium sp. | reverse complement strand
CCGGCGAACGCTGAACCCGGCCTCGGACACGGTGGCGGCGGGGATGCGGATCATCCAGGCGTTCCTGGACGGCGACACGGCCACGCTGCGCGCGGCCCTGGCGCCGGAGCGACGGGCGGAGGTCCCGGATTCCGCCCTGCTCTTTCTGCGCCGGAGGATGGAGACGGATCCCCGCTTTGGCCCGCTGCGGGCCCTCTCGCCGCTGCGGGTGACGCCCGACGCATCGGGCTCGTTCGTGGACGCGCGGATCACCTTCGCACACGGCGAGTGGTTCCTGCGCGCCGAGCTGAATCCACGGAACCAGCTGGGCGGCTGGTACTACGGCCGCACCCTTCCCGCGCGCGTGGAGCTGGTGAGCCTGGGCGACGGCGAGTTTTTCGTCGACGGGTTCCGCTGGGAGGAGGCGGACCGGCGCGTCCGCTTCACCCTGCGCGACGGTCGCGCGGCGGAGATGGTGATCGACGACCCGGACGGCCTCGTCGTGGCGCCGCGCCGGGAGCCGTAGCGGTCCGCGCGAGCACCGTGGCGCCCCCCGGGCGCGCACGCCGAGGGGGTGATCCGCCGCTGGACGATCGAGAAGCCCCGTCACCGCGCCCACGCGCGCGGTGACGGGGCTTCGACCATGCCGCATGCGGAGGCCGCGCGTGCCGTCCGCGGCCGCCCCGAGCGAAAATCCGCACGGTTCAAGCCGCCGCGATCACCCCATTCTGGCTCTCGCGCGTTCGCACTTTCGCACGCTCGCGCCGGCCCCTACCTTCCCGCCGCTATGGCGACCTCCTCGGACCGGCACCGCATCCGCTTCACCGTCCACTACGACGGGCGCTCCTTCCACGGCTGGCAGGTGCAGCCCGACCAGCGCACGGCGCAGGGCGAGCTGGAGCGCGTGCTCGCAAAGCTCACCAACGGGCCCTGCGCCGTCATCGGCAGCGGGCGCACGGACCGCGGCGTGCACGCCACCGGACAGGTGGCCGCCGCCGACGTGCCCCTGCGCTGGTCGCCCCACGCCCTGCGCCGCGCCATGAACGCCCTGCTCCCCGACGACGTCTGGGTCGCCGACGCGGAGATGGCGCCGCCCTTCTTTCACCCGCGCTACGACGCCACCTCGCGGTCGTACATCTACCGCCTGGGGCTGGCCAGCGAGGCCGACTCGCCCTTCCGCGCACCCTGGTGCTGGCCCCTGCTGCGCCCCGTGGACCTGCTGGCCATGGAACGCGCCGCGGAACGCATCGTGGGCGACCACTCGTTCAAGGCCTTCGCCAAGGCCGGCCAGGAAGAGCGCGGCGACCGCTGCACCGTCACCGAGGCCCGCTGGGCCCCCTGGGAAGGCATCGGGCTGGAATTCCACGTATCCGCCAACCGCTTTCTGCACCACATGGTGCGTTACCTGGTGGGCACGCTCGTGGACATCGGCCTGGGGCAGCGCGAGCCCGAAGAGATGGACCGCCTCCTCGCCGGCGAGGAGGGGCTGGAGACGTCTCCGCCCGCCCCGGCGGAAGGCCTGTTCCTCACCGCCGTCACCTATCCGGCGGACGCGGGGACAAAGCCGCCCCGCCGGCGCGGGCCGCAGCTGGTGCCGTGACACTCCCCATTGAAACTTCGCATGATTGAGAACCTACGCCTCTCTTCATCAGGGCCGCTGCAGGAAACCGAGCTACGTAGCTTGGGCCGGATCAATGTTGTCTGCGGAAGAAACAATAGTGGTAAATCAACGTTGCTCTTGGCTGCGGCTGACCGAGCACGCGCTACCGTCGGCAAGCACCTCACCGCTGACGACGTCCAAAGGATTTTTGAGGACTCTTGCGCTGAGATGCCTTGGGATCGCGAGTATCCAATCCTTAGGGGGGAGTTCCAGCAGATCATCGAGGACGTCTCAAGTACACGGGATCTCTGGTGGAGAAACGAGCACCAAGAATTCTATCGAGACATCGCCAACCGGATCTCTGGCAACGGCCTTCTATCAGGGTATGGGACCCTACCGCGCCAAGCGATCTTCAACGCATTTCGCACGGTTTTCCCGACTTTTCCAACCGTGCTGGTCATCCCAGCCAAACGCTCCCTACCCCTCACTGATGCAATTAACAGCGGTCAACAAGTCTCGCCTCATGGGTCAGGTATTCTAAATCGACTTTTTTATCTGAAAAACCAGATCACACACACAGCCGAGTACCAGCGGTACATCGACGTACGGCAGGCATTTGAAAGTATCTCATCAGGTTTTTCATTCGATGTTCTACTCGTGGAGGGTAATCACCTGACGCTGCACTTCTCCACACCATCTGGAGACTGGATTGATGCAGCCAGTGCGGGACTGGGCCTGCAGGATCTGTTGGTACTGCTCTACCTCTCGCTGGAACCCGCGTACGAGGTTCTGCACATAGAGGAACCTGAGAGCCATTTGCATCCGGAGTTCCAGCGCAAGCTCCTAAATTTTCTGAGGCATTCTACGAACAAACAGTATTTTCTAACGACTCATTCTAACGTTTTTCTCGACGTGAACTTGGTTGATCGGGTGTTTTTTACCTCACATCGTGGTCACATCAATGTCGATGATGCGACGAGCCGCGCGACAATTCTAAACGATTTAGGTTATGAGGTCACTGACAATCTCGTGTCGGACTTGGTTATCTTAGTGGAAGGTCCATCAGACTCTGCTTTCCTCCAGGCCATTCTAGGGAAGACAAGCTTTGCCGGAGAACGAGTCATCAAGTACTGGCCACTGGGCGGCGACAACATGGAGCA
>NZ_DASURI010000530.1:0-5722 GCF_036280135.1 Longimicrobium sp. | reverse complement strand
ACGGTGTACTCCGGGCGGCGGTTCATCTATCGCGCGCAGCAGGACGGCGTGCCCATCGGCATCGTGAACCTGGGCCCCACCCGCGCCGACGAGATGGCCGCCGCCAAGGTCGAAGGCCGCCTGGGCCACGTGCTTCCCGCGCTCGCCGAGCAGCTGGCCCGCGGCTGATCTTCATCCCATCCGCACGCAAACCGAGGTGCCGCCCCGGCCGGGACGGCACCTCGCGTCGTTTTCGGATGATGGGGGCCAACTCGGGGGCGACCGGATCCGGGACAAGCCGTGGTCTTCCTGAGGGGCCCTCATGAGCTCGACCGCGCCGGATGCGGGCGGTCCCGAAGGATCTTCCCATCCTGGCAAGGACCCGGTCCCGCGGCGAAGTCCCTGCCTCGCGAAATTTTGTGTGCGAAACTCGGGGACGGGCTCCGTGCACGAGGGTCGCCGCAGAGTTTCGCGGGCAAGATCCTTCGTCGCCGCCAAAGATCACGTTCGGACAGCGTTCAGGCGGCGGCTCCTCAGGATGACGCGGTTCGAAGCGCGAGGTTTGGCAACACCCTCCCAGCAAATCGCTGCCGTACAATCTTCAGGCGCAATCGGGCTCACACGGCCCAGGCGGGCGGGCCGGCGAGCTCCCACGCGGACCCGGACGGCACCTCCGCCAGCTCCGCGCTCAGCGGCGGAATGACGAGCACGGCGCAGGGCGCGTGGGACAGCACCGACTCCGCCACGCTGCCCAGGAACACCCGCGCGGCGCCGCGTCGGCCGTGCGTGCCCATCACCAGCAGGTCCGCCTCCCACTCGCGCGCCTCGTGCACGATCTCCGACGCCGGGTCGCCGCCGCGCACCCGCGGGGTGATGGCGGCGCCGGGGCTCTCCGCGTCCAGGAACTCCAGCAGGTCGCGCTCGCCGATGCCGGACGGGGGCAGGGGAAGGGGCATGGGCCCGTCGGCCATGCAGGGCGTCTGCACGTACAGCGAGCGCATCTCCGGGGCGGCGCCGCCGCACAGGGCGCGTGCCAGGGCCAGCCCCCGCCCGTGCGCCCGCGCCGCGTGGTGCGACAGGTCCGTCGTCATCAGCACGCGCAACGGGCGCTCCGGCAGGGGGCCGCGCGCCACCAGCATGGGGATGCGCATGGTGCGCAGCAGGTGCGTGGCCGTGGTGCCCAGCACGGCACGGGCGAGGGGGCCGCGTCGCGTGGCGCCCACCACCAGCAGGTCCGCGCCGGACGCGGCCGACGTCTCGCGCAGCCGCTTTTCCGGGTCGCCGCTGAGGGCCCGGCATACCACGCGGCCCGTGCCCGTCACGCCCGGCGCCACGCTTTCCACGACGCCGCGCAGGGCGCCCGTGCGGCTGAGGGAGACGGCCATGCCGGGGATGGTTTCCGCGGCGTCCACGTGCACCAGGTGCAGCTCGGCGCCCGTGCGGCCGGAAAGGGCCAGGGCGGCGGCGAGCGCGGGATCGTCGGGCTGAAGGGTGGCGACTCCCGCCACCAGCTTGCGGATCGGACGGTTCATGGGGCCTCCAGGCAGATGGCAGGGAATCACGTCTCCTCCCATGCTAGCCTTGGCCCGTCCGCCGCGTCATCGGAAGGTTTCCCATCCCGCGACGGGCGATCTCTCGTCACGCGTCGGGAAAAACCCAACTGCATTCTCACGCAGAGGGAGCAGAGGCAGCAGTACTACAGTTCCGCGCCGAACCGGAGTACTCTGCTGCCTCTGCTCCCTCTGCGTGAGATGATCTTTTGTCTGTTGGTCTCAGACGCCGGCGGGCTCCATGCGGCGGACGGCGTCCACGGCGAACTGGATGGACGAGTCCACGTACGCCGCCTGGTCGATGCGCACGTCCAGCCGCGAGGCCACGATGGTCGACACCACGCCGTGCAGGAGCGCCCACACCACGTGCGCGTGGATGCGCGCCTCCTCCGCGCCGGGAAACGCGCCCGGCGCTGCCTCGTGCACCAGGCGCGACAGCACGTCCATGGACCGCGTGGCACGCCGGAACGACTCGCGGGGAAAGCGCTCCGTGAACCGCGGCCGCAGCATGTACATGATCTCGTAGAACTCCGGGTTCTCCAGCCCGAACTCCACGTACCGCCGGCAGTGCAGCGCCAGCCGCTCCGCCGGCGTCCCCGGTGCCTCGGCCGCCTCCTGCACCACCTCGTACCAGCGCGAGAAACCCTCGTCGATCAGCGCGTGCACCAGCTGGTCCTTGCCCGCGAAGTGCTCGTAGATGCTGCTCACGCTGCACCCCACCTGCCGCGCGATCTTGCGCATGGACAGGTTCTCGTAGCCGTCGCGCACCAGCAGCGTGCGCGTGGTGTCGAGCGTGGCGGCGCGCAGGCCGCTTTCCGTCCAGGGCTGCTGCATGGGGGGAACCATCGGATGAGGGACGATCGGGGCGAGCCGGAACCCGGCCCGATGCCCAATGTGCCCGGCGGCGCCCGACCCGTCAACCAGGGTTGCGCGCGCGCCGAGCGGGCCTCATCATGCGTCCGAACGCCGTTCGGCGGCGGGCGCGCGATCCGCATCCTCCCGGCGCCGTTCCCCTGACGGATCCTTGCCCGCACCCCGGAGCACACCGCGTGTCCACCACCGAACGCCGCCGCGAGCCGCCGCCCATCGACCCCGACTTCTACGGCTGGTTCGGCACCCTGACGGACGAGGAGAGCGAGACGCGTCTCAAGGTGCGGCGGCTGATGGAGACCGTCGTGGCGCCCGTCGTCAACGACTGCTGGCAGCGCGAGGCGTTCCCGCGGCAGGTGATCGACGAGATCCGAACGCTGGACCTGCTGGACGGCTGGTACCGCGACGAGCCCGGCCCGCCGCCCGTGGCCCGGGCCGTCATCAGCATGGAGCTGGCGCGGGTGGATCCCGGGACGGCCAGCTTCTTCGGCGTGCACGCGGGGCTGTGCATGGGCTCCATCGCCCTCTGCGGTTCCGACGCGCAAAAGGCGGAGTGGCTGCCGCCCCTGCGGCGCTGGGAGCGCATCGGCGCGTTCGGGCTCACGGAGCCGGAGGTGGGCTCCGGGACGGCCGGCGGGCTCACCATGCGCTGCCGCCGCGACGGCGATGAGTGGGTGCTGGACGGGCAGAAGAAGTGGATCGGCAACGCGCCCTTCGCCGACGTGGTCGTGATCTGGGCGCGGGGCGAGGAGCCCGGGGCCGTGCACGGGTTCCTCGTCCGCACGGAGAATCCGTCTTATCAGGTAGAGAAGATCACGGGCAAGATCGCCCAGCGCACCGTGCAGAGCGGGCTGATCACCCTGGAGGGCTGCCGTGTGCCGGAGAGCGACCGTCTGCCGGGGGCGAACACGTTCGCGGACGTGGGGCGCATCCTTCGCATGGGACGCGCGGGCGTGGCGTGGCAGGCCGTGGGCTGCGCCATGGGCGCGTACGAGGCCGCGGTCAAGTACGCGCGCGAGCGGCAGCAGTTCGGCCGACCCATTGGCGGGTTCCAGCTCATCCAGCAAAAGCTCGTGGTGATGCTGGGCAACATCACCGCCATGCTGGGGATTGCCCTGCGCGTCACGCGGATGCAGGAAGACGGCACCCAGCGCGACGAGCACTCGGCGCTGGCCAAGCAGTTCTGCGCGGCGAAGTGCCGCGAGACGGTGGCGCTCGCCCGCGACCTGATGGGCGGCAACGGCATCCTGCTGGACTACGGCGCCGCGCGCCTGTTCGCCGACGCCGAGGCCATCTACTCGTACGAGGGCACCAACGAGATGACCACGCTCATCGTCGGCCGCGCCATCACGGGCCTCAGCGCGTTCGTGTAGACTTCGACGAGCAACCGGGAGGGGTGGATGGAGATGCCGGCCGTGCTGGTGGTGACCGGTGCGTCGGGTGCCGGCAAGACGACGCTGGTGCGGGCGCTGCAGGCCGGGGCGCCCGCGGGGATCGTCGGCCGGCACTTTGACGACATCGGCGTGCCGTCCGTGGAGGAGATGGTGCGCGAGCACGGCAGCGGCGACGCGTGGCAGCGGGCCATGACACACCGGTGGATGCGGATGCTGCGCGACCTGGACGTGTCCGCGGTGGTGCTGGACGCGCAGGTGCGGCCGTCGTTCGTGCGTGAGGCGTTCGAGGCGGAGGGCGTCCGGTGCGGCGGCATCGTCCTCGTGGACTGCGACGCCCACGTGCGGCGCGCGCGGCTGATCGAGCGCGGCCAGCCGGAGCTTGCCACGCCGCAGATGGACCAGTGGGCCGCCTACCTGCGCGGCCAGGCGGACGCGCTGGGCCTGCCCGTGCTCGATACGACGGATCTGTCCGTGGAGCAGGGCGTCGGGCGCCTGCGCGAGATCATCGACGCGCTGCTGGCCGAGCCGATGGATATGGGATGACGGGAGAGGCGCGTGGCGGGAATCGCGCGGGCGCCCCCTCCGGGCTCGCGGAGCTCGCCCACCTCCCCCAATACCCCTGGGGGAGGTTGAAAAAGCTCAGCTGAACAGAAGCGAGCGACAGCGGGTTCTGTCCCGTGCTGGACGGCGCGGAGTGAAGAATCGGGTCGTACCGCGCCCGGCACTCGCCCGTGCACGGGCCCCACGCGCGCGAACTCAGCGCACGGGCGGGATGGTGCACTCCGGCGACCAGATTCTTCGCTTGGTCGGCGCCGGACGCATCAGGACAGTGCCAGCCCCCAGCCGGCGCCTCGGTCGCTCAGAATGACAGCGAGGGCGGGGAAGGGAAGACGAAACAGCGACAACGGGCTCCGTCCGCGCTGTCATTCTGAGCGGAGCGCCGTCGCGATCCGTCCCGTGCTGGACGGCGCGGAGTGAAGAATCGGCTCGCGCCGCGCCCGGCACTCGCCCGTGCACGGGCCCCCACGCGCGCGAACTCAGCGCACGGGCGGGATCGTGCACTCCGGCGACCAGATTCTTCGCTCGGTCGGCGCCGGACGCATCAGGACAGGGCCAGACCCAGCCGGCGCCTCGGTCGCTCAGAATGACAGCGAGGGCGGGGAATGCCTGATCACGCGCAAAGCAGTTGCAGGCTATTCCCTATTCCCTGTTCCCTATTCCCTGCAGTCTCACATCAGCAGCGCCTCCACGCGGTGCGCATGCACCATGTCCTCGCACGGGGACCACGCGAACACCGTGAACCGGCCGTCCTGCGACGCCACCATGGCCAGCGCGTCGCGCTGGTCGTGCACGAACTGCGCGGCGGACAGGTGCCGCGTACCGCCCAGGGCCGTGGGCTCCACGACGGCGGCCACGCACCCCACCACGGGCGCCGTCACGGCCACGCGCTCCACCCGCTCGCTGCCGCGCTTGCGCACCAGCTTGACCCCGAACGCCAGCAGCTGATCGCACTCGTCCATCACCGTGGCGCCGTCCACGGCCGTGAGCCCCGCGATGGCGTCCACGGAGTTGCGGAACGCCTCGCGCCACCACGGACGCTGGCGCTCCTCCTCGCTCATCCGCAGCAGCTGCGACAGGTCGTCGTAGGGCGCCACGCGGTACGGGATGGGCTGGGCCGCGCTGGCCTGCCACGCGTCGCTCGCCGACGGCACCACGATGAGCGACCCGCCGCGCTGGTGCGCGCGCATGCTGATGGCCAGCTGGATGAGCACGCTGGTGGGCCCCGCGGCCGGCGCGGGCGCGTCAAAGCCCAGCAGCGAGCTCAGCAGGGCGGGGCAGTCGGGGAGGCTGGCGCCCGCCTCGTCCACCACCTGCACGCGGTCGCCCTGCAGCACGGCGATGGTGCCGAACTTGTCGAACTCCTCGCCG
>NZ_DASURI010000529.1:0-8169 GCF_036280135.1 Longimicrobium sp. | reverse complement strand
CCCGCGGGCGAGACGAGGGGGACGCCGGCGTAGGCGCGGACGCCCCACGCGCGCATGGCCGCGTCGCCGGGGATGCGCGCGTCGTCCACGACGTCGGCGATGCACAGGGGCTCGCCCGTGCCGGCCACGCGGCTGCAGATGGAGCGCTCCACGGGGATGGCGGCCGGCACGGCGCCCGCGTCCACGCCCACGGCGCTCTTGATCCACTGCCGCTCGCCGTCGATGAGCGACAGCAACGAGATGGGGGCGCCCAGCAGGTGCGAGGCGAGCCGCGTCAGCCGGTCGAAGGCTTCTTCGGGGGGCGAGCCCGCCAGGTGCGTGGCGCGGACGGCGGCCAGGCGCGCGGAATCGCGCAGGAGGTCTGCGGAGTCGGTGGGCATGAAGGGGAGGGACCGGCGTGAGATGCTGCACGTGCCGTTTTTCGGAACATGCGAATGGAGTGTACGCGACGCAAGGGAAATGGCGTGGAGGGGGTGAAGTGCGTGAGTGCGTGAGTGCGTGAGTGGGGAAGTGCGTGAGTGCGAAAGTGCGAAAGTGCGAAAGTGCGAAAGGTACGAGGGTACGCGGGTGGAACGGCGGACGGAGATCGGCCGGATGAGCGGAGGCCCAGCCTGAGCGGGTGAACCCGCCGCTGGAACAGCGACAAGCCCCGTCTCGCGCTGACGCGCGATGCGAACGAGGCTTCATCCGCCAACGCAGGCCGCCACCCGGCGGTGTGGCATGCATCTCCGCAAGGAAGGCGGCGGTGCAGTCCGGATCCGTGCACCGGAGCGGAGCTCCAGCCGTTGAAGCCTCACGCCGTTTGTGAGGCTTTCCGCTGTCGTTGCGGCGGCTTCAGCCGCTCCGGCTCGAGGGGCGACACCGGATCGGATCCTCAATCGGGTTCATTCGCTCCGGCGGGGTGCCGGCGTACCCGCGCCACGACCCGTCGAAGTCTACGCCCTCTCCCGCGCAGTTCGCGGGAAAAGGACCGCGAGGAACGAGCGGGGTGAGGGCCGCCAGCTCCTTGCGCGACGCACAAGGTTAGTACAATCTTTGCGCACGCATGCACGGAGGGGCGGGAACCTGATCTGCGGAGGGACGATGACGAGGGCGCGCGCGGAGATGATCCAGCTGCTGGACACGCTTACCCGGGACGAGCTGGACGAGCTGCCGGTGGGCGTGATCCAGCTGGACCGCGACGGAACGGTGCTGCAGTACAACGAGACCGAAAGCAGCCTGGCCCGCTTCAGCCGGGCGGACGTGGTGGGACGCAACTTCTTTCGAGAGATCGCGCCGTGCACGGCCGTGCGCGACTTCCAGGGCCGCTTCGAGGAGGGCGTGGAGGCCGGGAGCCTGGACACCACGTTCGGCTACCGCTTTCGCTTTGCCGACGACCGCACCAAGGACGTGACCATCACCATGTCGTACCGCCCGCACACGGAGGTCGTGTGGGTGGTGGTCGAGCGTCCGTGACCGCCCCCACTTCCGCGGGCGGCTCCCGCACCGACAATGACGGAGACAGCGTTATGCGCGAGGTGCTGGACAGGGGCCATCTGCACGCCCTCTTCATGACGGAGCTGCGCCGCCACCCCGACGCGGCCGGCAGCGAGTTCATCTTCGAGATCGACTACAAGCCCGAGGGCCCCGGCGGATGCAACTGGTACCCGCTGGCCACCATCGAGCTGTGGCGCGGCGACCTGATGGGCAACCTCAAGGTGTTCCGCGAGGTGCGCGAATCCCTCTCCGCGCGCTACAACGTCCTGCCCCCGGCCGACGTGAACGCCACCGCGATCTCCGTCGCGGCGGACTGACCCGCCGGCCGCCGTACATGGAAAGCCCCGCCCCGGACGTCCCGGGGCGGGGCTTCGTGCATGGCCGTCGCGCGCCGGACGCGGCGGGCCGGGCGCCGTTCGCGTGAGGGATGCGCGCCCGCAGGGCCGAGAACGCGGAGGAAGGGGACAACAGGGGTATCGTTGTCCCGTTCCGTAGCGGGCTCGGCGCCGTTGGGCACAGTTGTATCGTGCCTTACGGCGCGCGCAGCCCGGCCCGGAGCGCAGCGGAGGGACACGCCCGGAACTGCAGTGCGAGAGTGCGAAGTGCGAAGTGCGAACGTGCGAGAGTAACGGCACGATCCGCCTTTCGCACTTTCGCACTTTCGCACTCACGCACTTCCCCCGGCGCCATATTTGCCGTACCCGCCCTCGTCCCACCGCTCCGGGACGCTTCCGATCCAGCAATCACGACAACACCAGAGCCCCGACGACACCCATGGCGGACCGGTACGTCTACTTCTTTGGCGCCGGCGAGACGGAAGGCAGCAAGGAGATGAAGGACCTGCTGGGCGGCAAGGGCGCCGGCCTGGCGGAGATGGCCCGCATCGGCGTTCCCGTGCCCCCGGGCTTCACCATCACCACCGAGGTCTGCCGGCTGTACCTGCGCGCGGGCACGTACCCCGACGGGCTGCGCGAGCAGGTGGCCGCCTCGCTGGAGCGCCTGGAGCGCGCCACGGGCAAGACGTTCGGCGGGTCGTCGTCTCCCCTGCTGGTCTCCGTGCGCTCCGGCGCCGCGTTCAGCATGCCGGGGATGATGGACACCATCCTCAACCTGGGCCTGAACGACCGGACGGCCGCCGCCCTGGCCGAGGAAAGCGGCGACCCGCGCTTTGCCTGGGACAGCTACCGGCGCTTCGTGCAGATGTACGCCGACGTGGTGCTGGGCGTGCACGCGGACCTCTTCGAGCGCCGCATGGACGAGATGAAGCACGCCCGCGGCGTCCGCGAGGACACGAAGCTCTCGGCCGACGACCTCCAGGCGCTCACGGCCCAGTTCAAGGCGCTCGTGCAGGAGCGGACGAAGAAGGACTTTCCCGAGGACCCGCAGGACCAGCTGTGGGGCGCCATCCACGCCGTCTTCGGTTCGTGGGACACGCCCCGCGCCAAGGCGTACCGCCGCATCAACAGCATCTCCGACGACCTGGGCACGGCCGTCAACGTGTGCTCCATGGTCTTCGGCAACATGGGCGACGATTCGGGAACGGGCGTGGCGTTCACCCGCGACCCGTCCACGGGCGAGCCGCGGCTGTACGGCGAGTTCCTCGTGAACGCGCAGGGCGAGGACGTGGTGGCCGGCATCCGCGACCCGCTGCACATCGACGGCATGGCCCAGGCCCTTCCCGGCGCGTACACGGAGCTGCTGCAGGCCGCGCGGCTGCTGGAGGACCACTACCGCGACGCGCAGGACCTGGAGTTCACGGTGGAAAAGGGGCGCCTGTACCTGCTGCAGACGCGCAACGCCAAGCGCACGGGCCGCGCGGCCGTCCGCATTGCCGTGGAGATGGTGGACGAGGGGCGCCTGTCGCCGGAAGAGGCCGTGCTGCGGGTGCAGCCGGAGCAGCTGGACCAGCTCCTTCACCCCATGGTGGATCCCGACGCCAAGGTGCACGTGCTCACGACGGCCCTCCCGGCGTCGCCCGGCGCGGCCAGCGGGCAGGTGGTCTTCAACCCCGACGAGGCGGCGGAGCGCGGGCCGCACGAGCCCGTCATCCTCGTGCGCCGCGAGACGTCGCCCGAGGACTTTCACGGGATGGTGGCCGCGCAGGGCATTCTCACGGCGCGCGGCGGGATGACGTCGCACGCGGCCGTCGTGGCGCGCGGCATGGGCAAGTGCTGCGTGGCCGGCGCCGGCGAGCTGCAGATGGACGAGGCGCGCCGCCGCTTCACGGTGGGCGACACCGTCGTGCACGAGGGCGACTGGATCACCCTGGACGGCGCCACGGGCCGGGTGATCCTGGGCAAGGTGCCCACCGTGGAGCCGGAGCCCACGGACGACTTTCGCCGGCTGATGGAGTGGGCCGACGCGCACCGCACCCTGCGCGTCCGGACGAACGCGGACACGCCCCACGACAGCGCCGTGGCGCGGCGGTTCGGCGCGGAGGGCATCGGGCTGTGCCGCACGGAGCACATGTTCTTCGAGGGCGACCGCATCGACGCCGTCCGCGAGATGATCCTGGCCGACACGGGCGCCGCGCGGGCCATCGCCGTGGCCAAGCTGCTGCCCATGCAGCGCGCGGACTTCGAGGGGATCTTCCGGGCCATGGACGGGCTGCCCGTCACCATCCGCCTGCTGGACCCGCCGCTGCACGAGTTCCTGCCCCACGGCGCCGCCGAGGTCAAGGACCTGGCCCGCAAGCTCAAGCAGAACCCCGACAAGCTGCGGGCCCGCGTGGACGCGCACCACGAGGCCAACCCCATGCTGGGCCACCGCGGCTGCCGCCTGGGCATCAGCTACCCCGACATCACCTGGATGCAGGCGCAGGCCATCTTCGAGGCCGCCGTGAACGTGCAGGCCCAGGGCGTGACCGTCTGCCCGGAGATCATGGTACCGCTCGTGGGCACGGCCGAGGAGCTGCGCCGGCAGCGCGAGATCATCGACCAGGTGGCCGAGGAGGTGTTCTACCAGTGCGACGCGCGGGTGGACTACCTGGTGGGGACGATGATCGAGCTGCCCCGCGCGGCGCTCACGGCGGACCGCATCGCCGCGCACGCGCAGTTCTTCTCGTTCGGCACCAACGACCTCACGCAGACCACGTTCGGCCTGTCGCGCGACGACGCGGGGCGGTTCCTGCCGTCGTACGTGGAGGGCGGCGTGCTCCCCGACGACCCGTTCCAGACGCTGGACGTGGACGGCGTGGGGCAGCTGGTGGAGCTGGCCACGCGCCTGGGACGCGGGGTGGTCCCGGGGCTCAAGACGGGCGTGTGCGGCGAGCACGGCGGCGACCCGCGCTCGGTGGAGTTCTTTCACCGCGCGGGGCTCAACTACGTGTCCTGCTCGCCGTACCGCGTGCCCGTGGCGCGCCTGGCCGCCGCCCACGCCGCGCTCAAGCACCCCGGCCGCACGCCGTCCGCGGCGCCCGCGCCGGCGTCCAGCCCCGCGGCCGAGCCCCAGGCGGTCGCGGCGGACTGACTGCGCTTCCACGCGCGATTACGGGGTCAACGGCAGCCGCCCGGCGCCGTTGACCCCGTTCTCTTTTCAGGCACGTCAACACCGCGTAAGTCCTCCCCATTCGGCGACTTGATCCGGGTGAACGGAGACGGAGTTCCGGTTTCCCGCCGGCCTTATTTTCGGTATATTTTCGGTGTCGGGCGGCACGCCGCGCGACACCGGATCGGCGGCACCGTGCCGCCGCCGGCACACCTCCAGGCCAGGGGAGACCCGCATGCCCATTCCCACCACCGTCGTCAACGCCGACAAGGTCCTGCCGTCCAGCACCCTGCTCCCCGCGGTGCAGATTCCCATCATGGAAGACGGCCCCGCGACGTACTCCCTCCTGAGCCAGCGCTTTGGCGGCTGGAGCAGCACCGGCGTGTTCGACGCGGAGACGGCCCTGCGCGGCGCGGCCGCGTTCTTCAACGGCCGCGGCGGCACGCTCGTGATCCCGCCGGGCACGTACACCATCAACCGTGCCCGCATCGTGGCCGGCCCGGGCTACGTGTCGGGGCCCGGCGGCAGCGATCCCGGCAACATCGAGTGGCTCAACGCGCGGGGCCTGCGCATCGTGGCCCACGGGGCGCGCATCGACATGTTCGGCGCGTTTCACCGGACGTCGCAGGCCTCCAACACGCCGGCGGGACAGGCGTCGCTCTCCAACGAGCTGCAGATCTGCCCGTTCCTCTTTCGCGACTGCGCGGGCTTGGCCATCCACGGGCTGGAGATCGACGGCAACGTGGACCAGATGACGCGCGACGCGAGCGTCGTGGAGAACCAGGCCAACAGCTGCCTGCGGCTGGAATCGTGCACGGACGTGCTGCTGGACGGCGTGTACGCGCACCACGCCCCCAGCGACAACTTCCGGTTCAGCAACAACGGCCAGTACAGCCCGACGCGCCCGGAGGGCGATCCCTATCGCGGCGTCAAGCGCGCCTGCCGCCGCGTGACGGCGCGCGGATGCCGGGCGGAGTTCGCGGGCCGGTGCAACTTTGCCATCATCCAGGTGCGCGGGCTCACCCTGCTGGACTGCAGCGACGGCTACGCCGGCTTCCTGGACGCCGCCTACACCACCAGCCCGTACGGCGGGCACTCGCCGTGGTGCGGCATCGACATCGAGCCCAACGACTCCGCCACCAACGACCCGCTGATCGTTGACGTGGACACGGGCGAGATCCTCATCGTCCGCCACCGCACCACGGGCAACCTGGGCATCCAGTTCGCGGACGTCATCTCCAGCAGCTATCACGACGGCACCACGCTGCTGGACTGCGTGATCGACGTGGGCGCCACCAACCCGTCCACGAGCGGCTACGGCTTCGCGTTCCAGAACAAGCGCGGCCGGGTGATCAACGGACTCATCCAGCTGCGGGGCCGCTCGCTGGACGCCGGCATCTCCACCACGGGCGACGCCGCCAAGCACGCGTCCGTCGACACGCGGTACGAGGGCGTGGACATCCGGGGCACCAGCCGGATGATCACGGGCAACCAGTCGCAGAAGATCGTGTTCGAGAACTGTCGCATC
Source organism: Longimicrobium sp. (assembly GCF_036280135.1). Lineage (GTDB taxonomy): Bacteria > Gemmatimonadota > Gemmatimonadetes > Longimicrobiales > Longimicrobiaceae > Longimicrobium. Next base: position 1,679 of record NZ_DASURI010000529.1, on the reverse strand, counting down.
ATCGGCGAGCACACGGCGCCGGTGGACCACATGATCTTCAACACCAACCCCAGGATCGAGTACCGCGACTGCTACATCTTTGTCCCCGCGGCGGCGTACGACGCGGGCAGCGGCGGACAGGACGTGATCTACCTGTACGGCCGCGCCGTGGACACCACGTTCGACACGGACTTCGTGGACGTGGCCACCAACTACTTCAACGTGCGGTGGACGGTGGGCGTGTCCGAGGACTCGCGGTTCCCCGTGGGCTTCAACTTTCGCCCGGCGGCCGGCAGCACGCACGACAACGCCCTGCCGTACGCGCTGAACAGCACCCAGAGCACCACCGCCCTCGTGCTGGGCGGGCGGTTCCTGGGCATCGCGGCCGCCGCCCCCACCACCGGCACCTGGCGCCGCGGCGACGTGCTGTTCAACGGCTCGCCCAGCGCCAGCGGGTTCGTGGGATGGGTGTGCGTGACGGCGGGCACGCCGGGTACCTGGAAGACGTTCGGCCCCATCTCCGCCTGATCCGGTGACGGGCTGAACGCATCACGGGGCGGCAGATTTCCTCTGCCGCCCCGCGATCGTTCGTATCCTACTCCACGTCGTCGAGGGAGCGCGGCCAGTCGTCCTTGAGCAGGCGCGACAGGGCGCGGTCCGCCAGGCGGCGGCCGCCCGTCTGGCAGCGGGCGCAGTAGTGGGTCTCGTTCTCCGCGTAGACAATGCGCTGCACGGGCGCGCCGCAGTCCGGGCACGGCTGCCCGTAGCGCCCGTGCACGGCCATCCCCTCCTGGAACGCCGTCAGCTTCTCGGGGAATCGGTCCCCTGATCTTGCCCGAAGCCGGTCGATCCAGTCGCGCAGGGTGGACCGCGTGGCGTCGTACAGCCGCGCGGCTTCGTCGTTGTCCAGGTTGGTGGAAAGCTGCAGGGGCGACAGCCGCGCGCGGTGCAGGATCTCGTCCGAGTACGCGTTGCCGATGCCGCTGAACAGCCGCGGATCCGTCAGCGACCGCTTGAGCGTGTGCCGCTCGCGGGCCAGCGCCTCGCGGAACTGCTCCGGCGACGCCTCCATCACCTCGATGCCGCCGCGGTCGTGCGCGCGCAGGGCTTCGTCGCCCCGCAGCAGGTGGATGGACGCGCGGCGCCTGGTCCCCGCCTCCGTCATCGCCAGCGTGCCGTTGTCGAAGTCGAACGCGGCCAGGCCGATCTTGCCGGGGATCTTCGCCCCCGCCGCCAGCCAGCGGAACCGGCCCGCGACCATCAGGTGGATGACGATGAAGAACCCGCCCTCCAGCTCCATCACGATCCGTTTCCCCACCCTGCGGATGCCGGTGACGGCGTGCCCCGCCAGATCCGCCGGACGCGGGTCCACGGTGCGCAGGACGAACGGGTTGGCCAGGCGGATGCCCGTGAGCGTCTGCCCCAGGATGCGCGTTTCCAGCGCCTCGATGTAGACCGCCACCTCCGGAAGCTCAGGCATTCCGTTCGCTCTCGGTTATGGCAACAGAGAACTGCATTCTCACACGGCACTGCGTGAACGGCACTTCGTGAACGGAGAAGACGGTTGGCTGGTGCACGGTAGCGCCCGGTGCAGGGACCAACCGTTCACGCAGTGCCGTGTGAGCCCGTCTTTTCCCCCGCCCACACCCGGAAACGCAGAAGAAGCAGAGAACCGAAGTCCTCTGCTTCCCCTGCTCCCT
>NZ_DASURI010000528.1:0-4938 GCF_036280135.1 Longimicrobium sp. | reverse complement strand
TGCGAGAGTGCGAGAGTGCGAGAGTGCGAGAGTGCGAGAGTGCGAGAGTGCGAGAGTGCGAGAGTGCGAGAGTGCGAGAGTGCGAGAGTGCGAGAGTGCGAGAGTGCGAGAGTGCGAGAGTGCGAGAGAGGGATCGCGGCGGGGACGATTTGGCGCGCATCCCCGCCGTTTCACGTGCGTGAGGGTTCGGTGAGGGGGCGCACTCATGCGTGAGCCGGGGGTAGGGGATGAAGTGCGGGCAGAGGAGGATGGGTTGCGCCGAAAGCAGCCCGCCCCTCTCCTGGCCCCTCCCCGCTCGTTCCTCGCGGAGAGGGGAGAAGGATTGCAATCGCTGATGAAGTTGATCCGATGACGTCGATGCAGATCTCCAGGCGCGCGGGGCTCGTTGCGCTGCTCGTGCTGGCCGCGTGCGGCACGCCCGCCTCCCAGGGCGACGCCGATCCGCCCGCCGATGCCGCGAAGGTCGCCTCCGCACCTTCCGCGCAGGCGGCGCGGCGGGTGAATCCGGCGGATACGGTGCTGCTGTCTCAGGCGCTGCAGCGCGCGGCGGAGCTGCCGAGGCTGCGCGGCATCCTGGTTTCGCAGGACGGGCAGATCGTGCTGGAGCGCTACACCGGCGGCGCCGCGGCGGACCGGACGACCAACATCAAGTCCGCGTCCAAGAGCGTGCTGTCGGCGCTCGTGGGCATCGCCATCGCGGAAGGGCACATCCGCGGAATCGATCAGCCCATCAGCGACTTCTTTCCCGCGTACTTCGCGCGGCAGGACGTGGACCCGCGCAAGCGGCAGATCACCGTCGGCAACCTGCTGTCCATGCAGTCAGGGCTGGAATCCACCAGCTTCAACGAGTACGGCGCCTGGGTCAGCAGCCCCAACTGGGTGAACGCCGCGCTGGAGCAGCCCGTCGTGGACCCGCCCGGCGGACGCATGCTGTACAGCACCGGCAGCACGCACCTGCTCAGCGCCATCCTGACGCGCGCCACCGGGCGCAGCACGTGGCAGTACGCCAACGAGAAGCTGGCGGAGCCGCTGGGCTTCCGCATCCGGCCGTGGCAGCGGGATCCGCAGGGCATCTTCTTTGGCGGCAACGACATGTACCTCACGCCGCGGCAGATGCTCCGCCTTGGGCAGCTGTGGCTGGACGAGGGCCGCGTAGGCGATCGGCAGGTGGTGCCCGCCGCGTGGGTGCGCGAAAGCGTGCGGCAGCGCACGTCGTCCCCGTGGAACGGGCATGGCTACGGGCTGGGATGGTGGACGCGCACGTCCCGCTCGCACGCCGTCCACTTCGCCTGGGGCTACGGCGGACAGTACGTGTTCGTCGTCCCCGACCTGCGGATGGTGGCCGTCTTCACCTCGCAGTCCGACGGCCCGCGCGACGTGGGGCACCTGCCGGCGATCCACCGCATCGTGGACGAGACCCTGGTGCCCGGGGCGGCGGCGCGGCTGAACAGCAGGGAATAGGGAATAGGTAATAGGGAATAGCGGGAACGATGTAGCCCAGTTCTCCAGCGGACGATCGGGCCACATGTTTACAGCGAGGACGGCGGAGGGTAGATTCTGGCGTCATCTGCCGCTCACGTTCTTCCCTTGCGTTCGATCTCATGCACAGACTGATTCGCGCCGCGATGGTGGCGGCACTCGCGACGTTCATCCTCCCGGAGGGGGCGCGGGCGCAGCAGCCGGCAGCGCGTTGCGGCGTGCTGCCGGATACCGTCGCCGGGCCGTCGCCGCAGCAGATCGCCGAGCGTACCGAGCTGCGCGACCGGATCGCGGAGGCACTGCGCGGCCACGGCGCGGCACCAGCCGGGCTGGTGATGGTGGACGTGAACGCGGAGCGACGGGGCAAGCTGCTGTTCATCCAGGGGCAGATGCCGGACAGCGCCCGCGCCGCCGCCCTCTCGCTCGTGGGCGAGTACCTTGCGACGCTGCAGGCCGGCCGCGCGTACCAGGCGCTCATCCGCATCGACGGCGACTACCCCGCCCTCACGCCCGGCCGCACGCACTGCCGCCCGGAGCTGGCCAACGGCGACAGCATGGGCGTGTGGATGCAGCGCGTGATGGAGCATCACCCCGAATCGGGCCGCCACCCCGACGAGGCGCTGGTCAAACGCGCGGTGGTGCGGATGGTGGTCGCGCGCACGGGCGAGGTGGCCTTCGTGGAGATGGACACGCCCAGCGGCGACGAGATGATCGACGCCAACGCAGAGGCCATCGCCGCGCGCCTGCGCTTTCGCCCGGCCACGCTGGACGGGGTGCCGTTCGACGTGCGGTTCCGGTTCACGCTGACGTTTCAGATACGGTAACTGCGAGACGGCCTGCAACTGCGGGTAACAGGGGACAGGTTACAGGTTACGGCCTGCAACTGCGGGGGCCAGGACGGCCGGAGCGCCACTCTGGCGCCAAAGACGCGCCGTTGGTGGCTGTGCCCTGTAACCTGTCACCTGTCCCCCGCAGTTCCGCCGTTGCCCCCTATTCCCTATTCCCTATTCCCTATTCCCTATTCCCTATTCCCTATTCCCTATTCCCTATTCCCTATTCCCTGCCCCTCCGCGGTTGCCCCCGGCCCGGCGATCGGGCAGATTACCCACCCCGCGCCGCACCTCCTGGCGCGGGCTTCCCTCATGCATCGAACAAACACGGATCCGAAATGGACTCGTTGCAGGTTCTCGCACCCATGACGGCGCTGGTGGCGGGCTTTGCGCACGCGCTGGAGCCCGACCACATGGCCGCCGTCACCACCTTCGTTTCGCGCCGGCCGCGGCCGCTGCAGGCCATCGGCTTCGGCATTCGCTGGGGCGCGGGGCACTCGGCGGCCATCCTGGTCGTGGGCTGCATCCTCGTGGCACTCAACATCCAGCTGCCGGACGTGCTGGCGCGCGGCCTGGAGTTCGGCGTGGGCGCCATGCTGCTGGCGCTGGGCCTGTGGCTGCTGTGGAACGTGCTGCACGAGCGCGCCCACCGCGCCGCCGGCGACACGCACGGCCACACGCACCACCATCACCACGGCGGCGGATCGCTGTGGGTGGGCATGGCGCACGGGCTGAGCGGCACGGCGCCGCTGGTGGCCGCGCTTTCGGCCACCCTGGCGGGCTCGCTGGGCAGCGCTGCCCTGTACCTGCTGCTGTTCGGCGTGGGGACCACCGTGGCCATGGCCCTGTACGCGCTGGTGGCGGGCGTGGTCTTTCACCAGGCCGGGCACCGCGCGCCCGCCCTGGCCGGCGGCCTGCGCGCGCTCACGGCCCTGGGCAGCGCGGCCATCGGCGTGCTGTGGATGGTGAACGCGGCCGGCGGCGGCGCCTGAGGCAGCCACCGGTCATCCATCGACGGAATCATCAATCATCTCAAGGAAGAACCTGATGTCGGACGAGAGCACGCCGCAGCCCGTGACGCCCAGCGTCACCATCCTGGCCAAGAACAACGGCCCCTTCCTCGTGGACGGCCCGTTCCGGCTGGTGGACGCCGACGGCAACGAGTACGACGTGCCGGCCGGCAAGAAGGTGAACCTGTGCCGCTGCGGCGGCTCCACCCGCAAGCCGTTCTGCGACGGAACCCACAGCCGCATCGGCTTCGAGGCCGCCGAGCGCGCCGTCCGCGCGGCCGACGAGGGCGAGGCGACGGGGCAGGCGCCGCAGGGCGGACAGGCCACCGCGGGCGGGCAGGCTCCGCAGGCGTAACGTCGCGGATCGGACGCGGCGAGATCGAGCGGCGGACAGACGGATCGAGCGGCAGGCAATACCCCGTCGCTGCGCGACGGGGGGCCCTCTCCCCCGACCGCCTCTTTGCTCGTTCCTCGCAACGGCGGTCGACCCCTCCCCCAACTTCGGGGGAGGGGTTTTCGTTGGGCGGAGTGCCTGCTTGGACGCGGAGATTTCGCAAGAACTTCGGCGAGCACCGCCTCCTCGACCGGGTCCAACCCCCGGAGAAGGTGAAGCCCCGCCGGGCGACGCGTAGCGTCGTCAGGGCGGGGCTTTCCGCTTTCGTTGCGGCGGCTTCAGCCGCTCCGGCTGGGGCTTCGCCCTTACGGCCGGACGGCGCCCGCGGCGGCTTCGAGCACACGGCTGCTCACCACGCGGCCGGCCGTATCCACCACGTACTCCAGCACGGCGCCGGACGTGTGCCGCACCTGGCGCACCGTCTGTCCGGCCGTGTTCGTCGTCTCGCGCAGCACGGGCAGGCTGGTGATCTGCCCCAGCGTGCGCGAGTTGACCACGTTGCCGGCCGTGTCCAGCGTCTGCTCCACGATGCCGCCCGTGGCGTTGAGCGTGACGTTCACCGTCTGCCCCAGCGTGTTGACCGTCTGCGTCAGCAGGCCGCCCGGCTGGGTGACGTTGTTCAGCGTCTGGCCCACGGCCTGGACGGCGCCCTCCGCCACGCCGCCGGGCTGCAGCAGCGTGTTGGCCACGCCGCCCACCGTGCCCACGGTGCTGTCCACCACGCTCAGCACCTGCGTGAGGATCTGCGGGTTGCGATCCAGCGTCGTCACCACGCGGTCCACGATGCGGGCCACGTTGTCCAGGTCCACGTAGACGTACGCCTCGGCCACCACGCCCGTGATCTCCAGCTCCACCCGCTCGATGCCCACGTCCGCGCCCGCGCTGATGGACACCAGGTTGGCCGCGTTGGCATCCAGCGCCAGCACCGCGCGCAGGTCCGACACCGTGAGCCCGATGCTGTCCACCGAGAGCTCCGGCACCTCCAGCACCACGTCGTAGTGCTCCGTGCCGATCTGCGCCTGCCCCTGCGGCAGCTGGCCCTGACGCGCGCCCGGCGTCTGCGCGCGCGGGGCCGTCTGCTGCGTGCGCGGCGCATCGCCCAGCACGCGCGGCTGGGCGGCGGCGTCCGTGGCGGCCAGCGCGGCGCCGCAAAGGGCGATGGATAGACAGCGACGCATCATCGGGCTCATCTCCTGGGTGGCGCGGCCGGCGCGGGTGCGCGGGC
>NZ_DASURI010000527.1:0-3239 GCF_036280135.1 Longimicrobium sp. | reverse complement strand
CCTGCAGACGGCCTGGTAGGCACGGGCGGAGGACAGGACGCGGGAGGAGAGCACTCTCCTCCGCGTCCTTCCCGCTTCCGTGCGTGATGCCCGTCCGCGCCCGGCGTTCTCGCCGAGCAGAGGCGAGGCGCATCGCGGATTGCCGGATGGCCTCCCCGGACGGCCGGCCCGGCGCGGATCAGGCCCGGTGCGCGACGGGTGCGTGCCTCAACCGCGCCGCATCCGGCGTCCCGCATCACCCGATCGCGTCCGTAGAACCGTCCGTTCGCGCGGAGACGGCGGCGCGCGCCCGAGCCCGGGCGCGCAGGCCGCCTTCACGCGGGACCAGGCTTCCACGGACGCGATTGGAGGATGCGGGCCGGGCGCGGCGCGGTTGCGCCGGCCCTGTACCATGGCGGGACGTGCGTCCGTGGATCGTGGACGAGGCCCGGAGGCGGAGACCCGGCGGATGATCCGCGGCGGGCCCATCGAGCGGGGGTGGACGAGACACGCGGAGGAGAGATGGATCTCCTCCGCGTCGTCCGTTCCGCGCATCACCAGCAGCGGCGAAGGACGCGGCACCGTTCCGCGGACGGATGCCGCAGAGAGAGGGGGAGAGCGTGATCTGCGACGGTACGCTGGCGAGGGAGGAGGGACCGTGCCGCGTGGCGCGGCACGGTACTTGGCTTGCAGCCAGCGGCGCCCTCGATGCGTGTCTTTGCGGCCGGAGCTTTGCCACCCGCCGATCCATGACCACGGAACGATCCTCCTCCGGGCGCTACACCGAGCTGCGGTCCGCGCTGGCCCACGTGCCCGCCCGCACGGCCCTGGGCTACCTGGCCGTGGGCGTGCTGTGGATCGTGCTGTCGGACCACGCCATCTCGCTCGTGACCGACAACCCCGCCGACGCGGCGTGGATCCAGACCGCCAAGGGGTGGGGCTTCGTGGTGGTGACGGCCGTGGCCCTGTACGGGATGCTCGTCCACAACCTGCGCGAGGTGCTGGCGTCGCAGGCCGGGCGGCAGGAGCAGGCCGCCCTGCTGCAGGCCGTGATCGCGGCCACGACGGACGCTGTGTTCGTCAAGGACCTGGACGGGCGCTACGTGCTGGTGAACGACGCGGGCGCCGCCATGCTGGGCGTCACGCGCCAGGCGCTGACGGGCCGCACCGACGCCGACGTCTTTGCCCCCGCCGACGCCGAGCGCGTGCGCCGCAACGACCAGCAGGTGCTGGAGTCCGGGCAGCCCGTGACGTTCTCCGAGACGCTGGAGATGGACGGCCGCACGCGCATCATGCTGGCCACCAAGGGCGTGGTGCGCGACCGCGAGGGACGGGTGACGGGCATCATGGGCATCTCGCGCGACGTCACCGAGCAGCGCCGCACGGAGGAGCGGTCGCGGCAAAGCCAGAAGATGGAGGCCATCGGCCGGCTGGCGGGGGGTGTGGAGCACGACTTCAACAACATGCTCGTGGTCATCGGCGGCAACGCCGACCTGCTGCTGATGGACCTGCCCGACGACCATCCGTCCCGTTCAATCGCCCAGGAGATCAAGAACGCGGCGCGGCGCGCGGCGGACCTCACGCGGCGGCTGCTGGCCACCAGCCGGCAGCAGCCCCTGCAGCCGCGCGCCGTGCCGCTGCCGGAGCTGGTGGAGGGCATCCTGCCCATGCTGGACCGCCTGCTGGGCGACGACGTGACCCTCGTGGCCCAGCTGCCCCCCGGCGACGCCACCGTCCGGGCGGACGCGTCGCAGGTGGAGCAGGTCATCCTGAACCTGGCGGTCAACGCCCGCGACGCCATGCCCGGCGGCGGCACGCTGACCCTGGCCGTGCGTCCCGACGCGACTCCGCCGGGCGGCGATGGCTCGTACGTGCTGCTGGAGGTGACGGACACGGGCGTGGGGATGGACGACGCCACGCGCGCCCGCATCTTCGAGCCCTTCTTCACCACCAAGGAGCCGGGCGGGGGCACGGGGCTGGGGCTGGCCACCGTCTACGCCGCCGTGGAGCAGTCCGGCGGGATCGTGGAGGTGGAGAGCGCGCCGGGGCGGGGCACGCGGTTTCGCGTCTTCTTTCCCCGGGCGCAGCCGGACGCGCCGTCGGCGGATGCTGCCGCGCCCGCCGCCGCGCCGCTCCCGGAGGGCGCGCCTTCCACGGAGACCGTGCTGGTGGTGGAGAACGACGACGCGGTGCTGCGCCTGGCCGCCGCCGTGCTGCGGCGCGCCGGCTACCGCGTGCTCGAGGCGCCGGATGGGGCGCGGGCCGTGGAGAGGGTGGGGGAGGAGCGCGGGCGCGTGGGCCTGGTGCTCACGGACCTGATGATGCCGGGGCTGAGCGGGCGCGACCTGGCGCGCCTGCTGGCGGCCACGCACCCGGAGCTGCCCGTGATCTTCATGACGGGTTTTGACCACGCCGCGCCGGACGAGCCCGGCCTGCCGCCCGGCCGCCTGCTGCAGAAGCCGTTTACCCCCGAGGTGCTGGTGGATGCCGTCCGCGAGGCCCTGCGCGGCCCTCGCCCCGGCTGACTTCCTGAGAGGATGTTGAATGATCCGGATGGACTAGAAGCGTCATCCTGAGGAGCCGCCGCGTAAACCTCGCCCGTGCATGACCCATGGCGGCGACGAAGGATCTTGCCCGCGAAGCTCGGGGGCGCCCCTGGTGCACGAAATTCGTCTGGATGGAAGTTGCAGGCTCGGGAGCTTGTGGCAGCCTCCGCGCGAGCGCCCCCTCCGGGCTCGCGGAGCTCGCCCACCTCCCCCAAAAAACCTGGGGGAGGTTGACGTAGGCGACTTTCATCCTACAGGGTGCGCGCAGCGCCGGATGACTCCGGATGACGCCTCGCAGAGGCCGGTTTGAACAGCCGCCGCGCACGCATCCCGCCCTGCACTCCCGTCGAGCCCGGGCAAACTCTTCCTGATCGCGATCGGGTGGATGATGTGCACGGGCGGATTTCCGTGTGCGGCACCGCCATCATCCTGCCCCTCCGAAAAAACGCGGATCCCGTCCCCTTGCCGAAAGCGGCCCCTCTACCAAGGGACGCCGTCCTCCTGCTGGTTCCGCCCGGTCCGCGACCGGCCGTCGCGTCGACAGAAACCCTGCGCTTCCAACCTCCCCCAGGGGTTTTTGGGGGAGGTGGGCGAGCTCCGCGAGCCCGGAGGGGGCGCTCCGCGCGGACGCCGCGCCCGCGCGAAGATCCTGCCCCTCCTAAAAACGCGGATCCCGTCCCCTTGCCGAAAGCGGCCCTTCTACCAAGGGACGCC
>NZ_DASURI010000526.1:0-3230 GCF_036280135.1 Longimicrobium sp. | reverse complement strand
TGACCCTCATCAGCAACGTGCGAAAGAGCGCGCGCTACCCGGTGATGTACGCGCTGATCCTGGTGCTCTTCGGCGTGTTCATCGTCAAGGACGTGTTCCTGGCCAAGGGCGTGCTGCGCTCCGGCGACACCCTGTACCTGCCGGACGACGAGGGCCGTTTCGGCATCGCGCCCGGCGTCTACGAGAGCCAGCGCGAAACGGGCGAGGTGTACGCGCGGATGCCGTCCATCCAGTCCGACGTCATCCGCGACCCGTACGTCAAGCTGTTCATCCCCTACGCGCCCGTGCGCCACGGCGAGGCCTTCGCCGAGCAGTGCCCCGGGCTCAAGCCGCTGTCTCGCGCGGGGCTGCGGATGGACAACGCCGATCCCCCCGACAGCGCCGCCGTGCGCGCCGTGCTGGACTGCTGGACGCGCCTGCAGCCCGTGACGCTCAACGGCCGGCCCCTGCGCCCGGAGTTCCGCTTCTACACGCACCCGGACACGGGCATCCGCGGCATCCTGGCGTACATCCCCGTGGAGGGCCTGCCCCGCGGCGAGAACCTGCTGACGGTGGGCCTGCCGCCCCGGTCCGCCGATGCCGAGGCCAAGCGCCGCCGCGTTATGGGCGCCGCCGCCCCCGAGCCCTACTTCATCCGCTTCTGGCTGTGACGGACGCGCGGGCTCGACGATGCGGTGGATTCCCTCCCCGCGCCGGCCGGGCAGTCCGCTGATCCTGGACCGTGCGTGATGCAATTGTCACCTTGAGTCATTCGGCGCTGCGCACCCCTGCGGGATGAAAGCTGTCGCAGTCCAACCTCCCCCAGGGGTTTTTGGGGGAGGTGGGCGAGCTCCGCGAGCCCGGAGGGGGCGCTCAGGCCGGCTTCACTGCACATGATCCGGCTTCGCGTGAGCGCCCCTCCCCCGATAACCCCTGGGGGAGGATGAACAACGTCCGCGTTCACCCGGCAGGTGAGCGCGCGCCGGATGAGGGGACGTCCGTCGCGCGGAGAATCGTCGCGCCGCGGGAAGTCGGTTCCGCGTGGAACCCCGCGCCGCGCCCCAGGCCGTGTTCGAAGTCTACACCCTCTCCCGCGCAGTTTGCGGGAGAGGGTGCGAGCGACAGCGAGCGGGTGAGGGCCCCGCAAGGAATCTGAATACGCCCGGCTGGCGCCCGGGCCCGCCGGACGCTAGCGTGTTGCTCGCCGCAGGTCCGCGCCCAACCTCCTTCCCTGGGGAAAACAGATGGATTACCCGCTTCAGCTCTCCTTCAAGCTCCTGGCCCTCGCGCCGCAGATCTACGTGCGCGACCGGGCGGGACAGCTGCGCATGTACGTCAAGCAAAAGCTGCTCAAGCTCAAGGAGCAGGTCACGGTCTTTGCCGACGAGGCGCAGAGCGTGCCCCTGTACCACATCAACGCCGACCGGGTGATCGACTTCAACGCGCGGTACAACATCACCTCGCCCGACGGCCGGGCCCTGGGCAGCGTGCGCCGCCGCGGCCGCCGCTCCCTGTGGCGCGCCAACTACGAGATCATGCGCGGCGAGGAGGTGATGTTCGTCCTCAAGGAGACCAACCCCTGGGCCAAGGTGGGCGACGCGCTCTTCGGCGAGATCCCCGTGCTGGGCATGTTCGCGGGCTACGTGTTCCACCCGCACTACAGCGTCTCGCGCGCCGACGGCACCGAGGTGCTGCACGTGGCCAAGCAGAGCGCGCTGTTCGAGGGCAAGTACGAGATCGAGAAGCGCCAGGAGCTCAGCCCCGAGGACGAGGGCCTGTCCGTGCTGGGCATCCTGATGATGCTGCTCCTGGAGCGCCGCCGCGGCTGATCCGCGCCCCTATCCGGAAGAGGCTTGCGCGACGGCCCCCACAGGCTGACACTGTGGGGGCCGTCGGGTCTTCTCCGGCAGGCGCAGCCCGTTCGCGGCGCGTCATCATCCTCCCCCCCCATCATCGAGACGGACCATGAGAAAGCTGATCCTGGCGCTCGCGCTGGTGCTGTGCGCCGCCCTGCCCGCCGCCGCGCAGCCGGACCCGTCGCCGGGCGAGATGCAGGCCGTGCGCGAGTTCCTGGACGCCATGCGCATGCGCGAGATGCTGCCCCGCACCATCGAAGCCATCCTGGACAGCGGCGCCATGACGGAGGAGCTGCCGGACGACTTCGTGGAGATCATGCGCGAGTTCTTCGCCGAGCACTTCAAGTACGAGGACCTGGAGCCGGGCTTCGTCCGCATGTACACGGACCTGTTCACCGAGCAGGAGCTGCGCGACATGACAGCCTTTTACCAGACGCCCGCGGGCCGGCGGCTGGTGGAGCTCACCCCCGAGATCTCCGCGCGCACCCAGCAGATCACGGGCGAGGTGATGGAAGAGGCCATGCCCGCGCTCATGCAGCTCATGATGGAGCGCATGGACCTGGACGAGGACGCTCCCAAGGCGCCGCCCGCGCGCGGCAAGTCCTGACGCATCCGCATCACGCGGGGAGGAGGGGGACGATGGCGGACGTGTTCCGCGAGAACGTGGTGGTGATCACCGGCGCTAGCGAGGGCATTGGCCGCGAGCTGGCGCTGCAGCTGGCGGACCAGGGCGCGTGGCTGGTCCTGGCCGCGCGCGACGCCGCCAGGCTCTACGCCGTGGCGGAGGAATGCCGCCTGCGCGGCGCACGCGCGGTCTCCGTCCCCACGGACGTGGCGGACCAGGCCCAGTGCCGCGCGCTCATCGAGCGGACGGTGGCGGAGTACGGCCGCGTGGACACGCTGGTGAACAACGCCGGCATCGGCATGTGGGCGCGCTTCGACGAGGTCCAGGACCTGGCGCCGTTCGAGCGGATGATGCAGGTGAACTACTTTGGCAGCGTGTACTGCACGCACGCGGCCCTGCCGCACCTCAAGCGCACGCGGGGGCGCATCGTGGGCGTCAGCAGCCTCACGGGCAAGGCGGGCGTGCCCACGCGCAGCGGCTACGCGGCCACCAAGCACGCCATGGCCGGCTTCTTCGACTCGCTGCGGATCGAGCTCGACGGCACGGGCGTCACGGTGACCATGATCTACCCCGGTTTCGTCGCCACGGAGATCCGCGAGCGGGCGTTCGGGGCGGACGGCAAGCCGCTGGGGAAAAGCCCCGTCCGGGAGGCCGAGGTGATGACCGTCGAGACCTGCGCCCGGCTGATCCTCGAAGCCGCGGCCGAGCGCCGGCGCGAGCTCGTGATGACCCGCCGCGGAAAATTCGGGATGTGGCTGAAGCTCCTGGCT
>NZ_DASURI010000525.1:0-2987 GCF_036280135.1 Longimicrobium sp. | reverse complement strand
CGGCGAGGATCTCGTCGAGCGCCTGGTGCCACGCCTGGCGGTACGGGCGGCCCAGCTGGTTGGCGAGCACGTCGTCGTGGTCCTCCCAGCTCTCGTAGAGCATGAAGCGGTTCTCGTCCGCCGGGTCGCGGTGGAGCACGGCCTCGTGGAACATCGGCTCGCCGCGCATGGCGTCGAGCACGCCCTCCAGCAGGCCCAGGAACCGCTCGCGCTGATCCGGCCGGACGTTGAACTGGATCGAATAGGTGATGGACATCGGTGGTCGTCGATGGGATGCGCGCCGGGAGACCGCGGACGCGGATCCCCCGGCGGGACGATGCGGATGCGCCTACGCCGGGCCCGCGGTCACATGCCGGGCGCGCGGCAGCGCGCGGAACTGCAGCCAGGTGAAGACGGCCACCGCGGCGGCCTGCGCGAGCACGAACGCCGTCCCCAGCGACGTGGGCGACACCCACCCGCTCGCGACCAGCAGCACGCTTTCCGACACCCACGCCGCGTTGACGGCGATCACGGCCCACAGGGCGCCGCGTCCCACCTCGCGGCGCGTGGCCAGGTACGCCAGCACGGCCGCGAACGGCAGCAGCCCGGCCCCGGCGTAGCGCAGCAGCACCTCGGGAAGCCCCAGCACACCCGCCAGCGGCCCCGCGAACCCGGCGAGCAGCAGCCCCATTCCCCCGCTCGCCGCCGCGTCCAGCAGGAGCGCCGCCGCGGCCCCGTTGCGTGTTTCGTTGCGCATCACAGGATTCTCCGTTCGGGTTTGATCCGACGGCCACGCGGCCGCCGGTGCCCCAAGTTCACACAGAGAGGGAATCGTCTCAATTACCTGCCAGGTAACCCGCCGCGAGCGCGCGCATCCGCTCCGCCGTGGCGGCGTCGGCGGGAAAGAAGCACTCCAGCGCCAGCTCGGCGACGGTGACGTCCACGGGCGTCCCGAAGACGGTGGTGGTGCTGATGAAGGTGAGCACGCCGGCCGGGGTCGCCAGCTCCAGCGGGACGAAGACGGAGGGATGCCCGACCGGTGGCGCATCCGGCGCGATGCGCGTGGAACGGGCGACGGGATAGGCGCTCAGCTCCTCCAGCAGGTCGGCCAGGACGGGATCGGCGCTCGCCTCCACCTGCTGGCGAAGGCGATCCAGCAGGTGCGCGCGCCACTGCGCCAGGTTCACGATGCGCCCAGCGAGCCCCTCCGGGTGCAGGCTCAGCCGCAGCACGTTGGCGGGCGGGGCGAGCAGCGCGTCGGGGATCCCCTCCAGCAACGGGGCCAGGGCGCGGTTGGCCGCCACGAGGTGCCAGTGCCGGTCCACGGCCAGCGCAGGGAACGGCTCGTGGCCGCGCAGCACCTGGTCCACCGCGGCGCGAACCGAGCGCAGCGCGTCGTCGTCCATGGACCGCTCGGCGAAGACGGGCGCGTACCCGGCGGAAGAAAGGAGCTGATTGCGCTGGCGCAGCGGCAGGTCCAGCTGCTCGGCCAGGCGCAGGACCATCTCGCGGCTCGGCCGCGCCCGGCCCGACTCCATGAAGCTCAGGTGCCGCTGCGACACGTCCGCGCGCAGCGCCAGGGCAAGCTGGCTCAGGTGGCGGTGCATGCGCCACCTGCGCAGCGCCGCGCCGAACGGCGTGCTCCCCGCGATCACCGTCTCCGTCATCCGCCGTCTCCCTGGTTCCCCGTGTTGCACGGACGCTATCCATCCCGCGTCCCGCCGTCCATGACCCGCGAGGGAATCGCGCCGGTCCGGTCCTGGCCCAACGGGAGCGGACGATTGGCCCGGCCCGCGTGACGCGGCGCAAGTTGGCCCCGTGCGGACGCGGGTACAAGCGTCCGCTCGCGCGAAGGAACGCGACGCAGTAGATCAACGGCGGGTGGCGCGGTGGACGAAATCGAAACGGGGGATGCGGAGGGGGACGGAACGGGCGGACAGGGACATCCGGGTGGGACTCATTGGGTACGGGCTGGGCGGGGCCGCATTCCATGCGCCGCTCATCGCCACGACGCCGGGGATGCGGCTGACGGCCATCGTCACCGCCCACCCGGAGCGCGTGCAGCAGGCGCGGGCGAATCATCCCGAATCCGCCATCCTCGACGCGGCCGAGCGGCTGTGGGAGCGCGCGGATTCGCTGGACCTGGTCGTCGTCACGACCCCCAATCGCTCGCACGTGCCCCTGGCGCGGTCGGCGCTCGCGGCCGGGCTGCCCGTCGTCGTCGACAAGCCGCTCGCCGCCACGCCCGAGGACGCACGCGCGCTCGTCGACGAAGCGCGCCGTTCGGGACGGATGCTGACCGTCTTCCAGAACCGGCGCTGGGACGGCGACTTTCTTACCCTGCGCCGGCTGATGGCGGAGGGCGCGCTGGGCGATGTGCATCGCTTCGAGTCGCGCTTCGAGCGCTGGCGGCCGGAGCCCAAACCCGGCTGGCGCGAAGAGGCCGATCCCGCGCAGGCCGGGGGCCTTCTCTACGACCTGGGCAGTCACCTCATCGACCAGGCGCTCGTGCTGTTCGGCCCCGTGACGCACGTGTACGCCGAGCTGGACCGCCGCCGCCCCGGCGTGCGGGTGGACGATGACGCGTTCGTGGCGCTCACGCACGGGTCCGGCGTGCGCTCGCACCTGTGGATGAGCGCCGTCGCGGGCGACCACGCCCTGCGCATGCGTGTGCTGGGCAGCCGCGCGGCGTACGTAAAGCACGGGATGGACGTGCAGGAGCCCACGCTGCGGATGGGCGGATCGCCCGGCGCCGGCTACGGCGTGGAGCCGGAGTCCGCGTGGGGCCGGCTCGTGAAGGGAGATGCGTCCGAGTCGATCGAGACAGAGCGCGGCGATTACCCGGCGTTCTATGCGGGCGTCGCCAGGGCGCTGCGGGACGGCGGTCCGCCCCCCGTCGATCCGATGGACGCCGTCGCGGGGCTGGAGATCATCCGCGCGGCGCAGGTGTCGGCGGCGGAGAACCGCGTGGTGCGGATGGAGGGCTGACGGCGGGCGAGGCGAAAACT
>NZ_DASURI010000524.1:0-2123 GCF_036280135.1 Longimicrobium sp. | reverse complement strand
CACACGCAAGCGCACGCCGGCGATGGCTGCCGGGCTGACTGATCGTTGCTGGACCGTTCAGCATCTGCTCTCGATGGTCGTGCCTCCTACGAGGCATCAACCATGAACGGGTACATGACCCACTTTCGCACTTTCGCACTTCCCTTCCTCACATCCCGCTCGGATACGTCTTTGGCGTCTCCGGCGCGGCGTCGGGCTTGTCGGCGGACATCTTGAGCGGCGTGAGCGCGTGCGAGCGGTCGATGTACAGCACGGCATCGTACCGGTACGGCAGCACGCTGGGCACGTAGTTGCTCCGCGACTCGCGGTCCGGGTGGTAGACCACGCCGATGGCCCGGTGCCCGCGGGCGTCCGTGGAGCCCTCCACCTCGTCCAGCTCATCCATCATGAAGAGCCGGTCCTTGGTGCCCGCGCTGTGAAAGACGTGCTCCCAGCTTCCCGCGCGCGCGTCGGGCACGGGCATGCGCTGCATGGGCGCGCCCCACTCCGCCCCCGCGATCACGCTGCCGCGGTGCGACGAGAAGCCCGCGATCACCACGTCCCCGCCCCACCGCTCGCGCGCCAGCGATCCCACGTTCACCATCCCCACCCGCGCCATGTCCGTGGCCCGCGCGTCGCCCACGTGCGTGTTGTGCTCCCACACGATGGCCTTGGATCCCGGCCCGTGGTGCTGCAGCAGGCGCTCCAGCGTCTCGATCATGTGCGTGTCGCGCACGTTCCAGCTGGCCGCGCCCCCGCGGATCATCGCGCGGTAGTAGCGCTCGGCGTTGCGGGCCACCAGCGCGTTCTGCTCGGCGTTGAAGAACGCCTCGCGCCCCTCCGACCCGTAGTCCGGGCCCTTTGACCGCAGGTCGCTGAGCGTGCGCACCACCTCTTCCTCGCAGCTCGTGGGGACGAGCGCCGTGGCCATGGCGTAGTCCTGCACGTCCGACTCGTACGGGTCAAAGCAGCCGTACGCCCGCCGCGCCCGCGCCGCGGCCTGAGGATCCACCTTCTCCAGGTAGCGCGTGACGACGTCCATGGAGTCCCACAGCGAGTACACGTCCAGGCCGTAGAAGCCCACGCGGTCGTCCGGCTCGCGCCCCTCGTTGTGCCGGCGCAGCCACTCGGCCAGGACGGCCACCTCCTCGTTGGCCCACATCCACGTGGGCCAGCGTTCAAAGGCGTGCAGCATCTCGCGGGCGGATTGCCCGCCGTCCATCCCCTTGATCCACCGGTTCACCAGGTAGCAGTCCGGCCAGTCGCCCTCCACGGCGATGAAGTGGAATCCTTTCTCGGTGATGAGACGGCGGCTGATGCGGTCGCGCCACGTGTAGAACTCGCGCGTGCCGTGCGACGCCTCGCCCAGCAGCACCACCCGCGCGTCGCCGATGCGGTCCAGCAGCGGGTCCAGGTCCGCGTCGTCCTCCAGGCGCCGGGCAATGCGCGCCACGCCCTCGATCAGCCGTTCCTCGTCCGCCATCGTCCCCCCTCGCCGCGTCCCCGCCGGTTCACGGATGCGCGCGGAATTCCGGATTTCTCCGCCGTCCGCGCCCTTCGCCCGCACCGTCCGCCCGCACGTTCCAGGCCCGCCGCCGCGCACCGGACGCGCCGTCTGCCGATGGCGTCGATCAGCCCGAACGCACGCGTTTTGCGTCTCGCTCCCTCCGTCTCCAGCCGGGCCCCGGCCCGCCGCGAATCCCCCCGTTCCGCACCTCCCGATGCACCATCGAAAGGTCGTCCGTACCGTGCTGCTGCTGGCCGCGCTCTCCGCGTGCGTGGGCCAGGCGTCGCGTGCCTCGTCCGACGGCGCCGCGCCCTCCGCCGCCCCCGGCGAGCCGGGCCGCCCGCAGAACCTGCAGGTGCTGCCCGACACCATGTCGCGCGAGGCCGTGATCGCCGTCATGCGCAACTTCACCACGTCGCTGGGCGTGCGCTGCAACCACTGCCACGTGCCGTACGATCCCGCCAGGCCCGATTCGCTCAACTTCGCGGCGGACGGCGACCGGGAGAAGCAGGTGGCGCGGGGGATGATGCGGATGGTGCGCGAGATCAACGGCGACCTGCTGCCCGACATCCCGCAGATCGGCGACAACCCCATGCAGGTGGGATGCATGACCTGCCATCGCGGCGCGCCCCGCCCC
>NZ_DASURI010000523.1:0-14061 GCF_036280135.1 Longimicrobium sp. | reverse complement strand
GCGGCGAAGGCGGCCCAGCTGGGCGTCGCGCTCCGCCCCGCGCGTGTTGGCGTACTCGCCCGTGTGCAGCTCGATGGCCTCGGCGCCCAGGTCCAGCGACGCGCGCACGGACTCCGGATCGGGGTCGATAAAGAGCGACGTGCGGATGCCCGCCTCCTTCAGCCGGCGCACGGCGTCGCCCAGCCCGCCACGCGTGGCCTGGCTGAAGGTGAGCCCGCCTTCCGTCGTCACCTCCTCGCGGCGCTCGGGGACGAGCGTGGCCTGGTGCGGGCGCCATTCTTCCGCCAGCGCCAGCACGTCCGACGCGGCGGCCAGCTCCAGGTTGACCACCGTGCGCGCCGTCTGCATCAGCAGGCCCACGTCGCGGTCCTGGATGTGGCGCCGGTCCTCGCGCAGGTGGATGGTGATGCCGTCCGCCCCGCCCAGCTCCGCCAGCACGGCGGCGCGCACGGGGTCCGGCTCGTCCGTGCCGCGCGCCTGGCGCACGGTGGCGACGTGATCGATGTTGACGTAGAGCCTCACCGCCCCTCCCCCAGCAGGTGCTCAATGCGGTCCGCGGCGGCGGCGTCCAGCCCGGCGGACCGCGCCAGCCGCAGGGCCTCGCGGCCCAGCAGGCAATATAGCGCCCGCTCGTCCGCCGACAACCGGGCCAGGTGCAGGGCCACCGTCTCCTCGTCCCCGCGCAGGATGGGGCCCGTGAGCGCCGCCGCCGGCCCCCGCGCGGCCAGGTTCTCCACGGCGCCGGCCGCCAGCCCCGCCAGGGCCGGCCGCGCGTCCTCCGCGTGCACCCCCGCCTCCTCCATCAGCCGCTCCGCCACGGCCAGCAGCACGACGGCGTAGTTGGAGGCAAAGACGGCCGCCGCGTGGTAGCTGGGCTTTCCGCCCGGCGCGATGGGCAGCGCCCGCCCGCCGCACGCGTGGATGATGCGCTCCGCCAGCGCCCGCGCGGCGCCCTCGCCCTCCACGCCCCACGTGGCGCCCGCCAGCCGGTCCGCGCCGGAGATGGGGTCCGCCAGCGCTGCCAGCGGATGCACGGACCCCACGGGATGGCCACGCTCCGCCAGGGCCCGCAGCACGTCCACGGACCGGCTGCCGCTCGTGTGCAGCACGGGGATGGATGTCGGCAGGCCGAGCGTCGCCAGCCGGTCCGCCACCTCGTCGATGGCGCCATCCGGCACGGCGATGACGATGGCATCGGGATCCGGGTCCGGCCGCTCGATCGCGCTGCGGTACCGCGCGGCGGACGGACGGCCCTTGAACATGGGGTGGGGCGGCGTCTTCGGCTTCCGGCCCGTGACGGTCATGGCGGGGACGGCGTGCGCGCGGTGGAGCCGCAGGGCCAGCGACAGCCCCGTCCGCCCCGCGCCCACGATCCACAGGTGCGCCGCGACGGGCTCGGGCACGACGGGGGTCACGAGGGATGCTCCTCGGGAATGTCCTCCCAGCGGATGGTCACGAATCCTTCCGTCCAGTGGTCCCGGTCCAGCGGGATGGAACCAATGTGGAACTCGTCCGGCCAGTCGCGGAACCCCGGCTGCAGGAGCGCGCGCGCCACAGCCGCCTCCGCCCGCTCGCGCGTGGAGTAGATGCCGATCAGCTTGATGTCCTCGTTGTCCTCATCCTTGGGCCGCGCGTGCTGTACCAGGTAAACGACCGCGGGGGGCATCCCCGGGACGCCCCCCGACTGCACGGCCTGTGCAGCGCCATACTCATCCGCCATACACCTTCACGCCGCGGCTCTTCAGGCGGCCCAGTGACGCGCTGGGCAGGCGGGCGCGCAGGTGGATCTCCGTGCCGTGGTCCTCGCGCTCCAGCACCTCGCCGTCGCGGTAGATCTCCGCCAGCAGCCCGCCCTGCGTGGACGAAAGCGTGAGCCGCACGTCCGGGCGCACCTTGCGCACGGCCTCGTGCAGCAGCTCGCGCAGCGGCTCCAGCCCCCCCTCCTCGATGGTGTTGACGAAGATGGAGGGCTCCGGGAACGTGCGCTCCCGCAGCGCCTGCTCCTCGTCGTGCGTCAGCCGGTCCGTCTTGTTGAAGACGAGCACCGTCGGCCGCTCGCGCAGCTCCAGGTCCGAGAGCACCTCGCGCACCACCTCCAGCTGCTCCTCCCACGCGTGGTGCGACGCGTCGATGGTGTGAAGCAGCAGGTCCGCCTCCGCCGCCTCCTCCAGCGTCGCGCGAAAGCTGGCGACCAAGTGGTGCGGCAGCTTGCGGATGAAGCCCACCGTGTCCGTCAGCAGCACCTCCGAGCCCTCGCCCACGTCGATGGCGCGCGTGGTGGGGTCCAGCGTGGCGAACAGGCGGTCCTCCACGAACACCTCCGTCCCGCTCATCTTGCGCAGGATGGACGACTTGCCCGCGTTGGTGTAGCCCACGAGCGACGCGCGCAGCTGGCCCTCGCGGCTCTTGCGCTGCGTGTGCCGCTGCCGGGCGATGTGCTCCAGCTCGCCCTTGAGCCGCGCGATGCGGTGGTCCACCAGCCGGCGGTCCGTCTCCAGCTGCGTTTCGCCGGGGCCGCGCATGCCGGGGCCGGACCGCGAGCGCGAAAGGTGGCTCCACATGCGCGTCAGGCGCGGCCGCATGTACTGCAGCTGCGCCAGCTCCACCTGCGCGCGGGCCTCGCTGGTGCGGGCGCGCGTGGCAAAGATGTCCAGGATGAGCTCCGCGCGGTCCATGATGCGCGTACCGACGACGCGCTCCAGGTTGCGCCCCTGCGCCGGCGACAGCTCGTCGTCGAACAGGATGAGCGTGGCATCGTGCTCCGCCACGAACTGCTTGAGCTCCTCCGCCTTGCCCTCGCCGATGAAGAACTTGGGATGCGGATGGTCCAGGCGCTGGACAAAGCTGTCCAGTACCTCCACGCCGGCGGTGTCGGCCAGGCGCTCCAGCTCCTGCAGGTGCTCCTCGGTGACTTCGGCGGGCTGCGACTTGGGCGGCGCGCCCACCAGTACCGCCCGCTCCACCGGCGCCGCCAGCTCGATCAGATCTCGCGTGTTTATGGCTGTATCTCCGTTGAGCTAAAGCTCTCCGAGTGCACTTAGAACCTGCTCGTACACGGCCGAGCTTAGACGAAAGTCAATCGTGTCCATGATCGGGTCCACGACTTCCTTCACGCTGGAGATCAGGCCACGCTGCTTGGCTTCGACGAGAATGCCGAGCACACCCGTGATCCTGATCCCCAAACCCTGCGCAATCTGCCGCGCCTTGCGCTCGTCTACCAGCAGCAGTTCGGCCGCGAGCTGCACAGCCAGCGCGATTGCTTCAGCCTCGCCCGACTCCAGCTTCTCCGCGAACTGGTCCGCAAGCGTGCGATCCGTCAGCGCTTCAACCCGCAGCCACGGTTGCGGCCGCACGTGCCTCGTGTCCTGGCTGGCCTACCCCGTCGCTGACTACTTCGCGGTACACGGCATCCGGAATGACGACTTCGCCGTACAACGCCGGGAGCAGGTCCAGTTTGTCCACCGCGCTCAGTGCCACCAGCGGAGATGCGTCGCTGACGACGATCACAGGCGGCCAAGGCTGCGGAGCGACGCGAGGTCCTGCTGGAAGTCGGAGAAGTCGTAGTTGAGCGGCACCTCGTGCTCGGCAAGGAGCCGATGGAACGCGATCCGGTCCACGCCCGCGAACCGCGCGGCCTGCGCCAGCGTGAGGCGTTCACGCTGATACAGGGCAACGGCCAGCTCCGCGCGGGCATCCGCCTCCGTCAGCCCCGCGGACGCGGCAAGATCATCAGGGATGACGACGTTCACGATTCTCCTCCTCCGAAATCGAGGTCGGGGCTCGCGGTGCTCGGACGCGAGTCGCCCTCCCCATGCGTCCTGCGATCCGCGATCACCGCGATGGCGAGATCCCTCACCTTTCGCATGGCTACGGCCCGGGTCTCACCGTAGACGATCACACCCGCGAGCCCGGGCATTTCCGCGATCCATCGCCCATCTGCTTCGCGTTCGATTTCGATGACGAGGTTCATCGCTCGCTCCGTCAGCGTGTCGTTCGAGGCGCGTGTGCGTCGAATCTACACGCCGGCCAGCTCCTCGCCTACCCTCTCCCAGGCGGCGTACGCCTCGGCAAGCCGGGCCTGCAGCGTGTCGCGCTCCGTGGCCAGGGCCGCGGGACGCGCCGGGTCCGCGCCGGCGGCGTACAGCGCGGGGTCGCCCAGCGACGTCTCGATCTCGCCGATGCGCGCCTCCGTCTCCTGGATGCGCGCCTCCAGCTCCTCCATCTCCCGCTCGCGCCGGCGGATCTCGTTCTTGGACAGCGCCGACGTCCTGGCCCCGTTCGCGCCCGCGCCGGACGCGGTCAACGCGCCGGCTTTCGGCTCCGCGACGCGGGCGAGGGCGGCGTTGGCGGCGGACTCGGCCTTGCGGCGCGCGCTCCACTCCAGCCACTCGTCAAAGCCGCCGGGGTAGTCCACGAACCGCCCGTCCTCCCACGCCCACACGCGCGTGGAGACGGCGGACAGCATGGCCCGGTCGTGGGAGATGAGGATCACCGTGCCGTCGTAGCCCTCCAGCGCCTCCTCCAGCACCTCCCGGCTCTCGATGTCCAGGTGGTTCGTGGGCTCGTCCAGCAGCAGCAGGTTGGCCTTCTGCAGGGTGATGCGGGCCAGCGCCACGCGCGCCTGCTCGCCGCCGGACAGGTCGCCCACGCGCGCCTCCTGCTCGTCGCCGCTGAACAGGAACCGGCCCAGGTGGTTGCGCAGCTCCGGAAAGGTCAGCGACGGCGCGGCCTCGGCCACGGCCTCGCGCACCTTGTGGTCCGGGTTCAGGTGCGTGAAGTCCTGCCGGTAGTACGCCGTGCGCACCCCCGTGCCCATGGTCACCGAGCCGCGCCGGGCCTCGCCCACGCCGGCCAGGACGCGCATGAGCGTGGACTTGCCGCAGCCGTTGGGGCCCACGATGGCAATGCGCTCCGTCCGCGACACCTCGGCCGAGAACGGGGCAAAGAGCACGCGGTCGCCGTACGCGCACTGCACGCCGTCCAGGCGCATCACCACGCCGCCGCTGCGCCCGCCGGACGCAAAGCGCAGGGCCATGGCCTTTTCGTCGCCGCCCACCGCCGCGATGCGCTCCATCCGGCTGAGCAGCGTGCGGCGGCTCTTGGCCTGCTTGGTCTTTTGCCCGGCCACGTTGCGGCGGATGAAGTCCTCCGTCCGCGCGATCATGGCCTGCTGCTGCTCGAACTGCTTGCGCTGCAGCTCGCGCCGGGCCTCGCGCTGGTCCAGGAAGCTCTCGTAGCCGCCCGTGTACGCGTACGCCGTCCCCTCTTCCAGGTGCAGCACGTGGTCGGCCAGGCGCTCCAGGAACACGCGGTCGTGACTGACGAGCAGCACCGTGCCCGGGTAGCCGCGGATGAACTCCTCCAGCCACTCCGTGGAGCGCAGGTCCAGGTGGTTCGTCGGCTCGTCCAGCAGCAGCACGTCGGGCTGGTACAGCAGCGTCTGCACCAGGCGCAGGCGGCCCAGCTCGCCGCCGGAAAGCGCGCGGATGGGCTTTTCCCACGTCTCCGGGGGAAAGCCCAGGCCCTCCAGCGTGGCGTCGGCACGCGAGCGCATCTCGTATCCGCCGCGGCGCCGGAATTCCTCCACGTGCCGGTCGTACGACTTGAGCAGGCGCTCCGCCTCCGCCGCGTCCTTCGCCTCGCCCAGCTGCTCCAGCTCGCGGTTGATGCGCGCCTCCATGGCCACCAGTTCCGCGAACGGCTCCAGGGCCGCCTCGTGCACCGTGGCCGCGCTCTGCTCGCCGCGGTTCTGGCGCAGCAGGGTAAAGCGCAGCCCGGGATGGAGCCACGCGTCGCCCTCCGTCAGCTCGCCTTCGCCCGTGATGGCGCGCAGCAGCGTGGTCTTGCCCACGCCGTTGCGGCCCACGACGCCCCAGCGCTCCCGCGCGCCGATGGTGAACGAGACGTTGCGGAATACCCAGCGGTCGCCGTACTGCTTGCCCGCGTTCTGCAGCCGGACGATGGTCATCTGCCCAGGCCGCCGGTGAGCGACATCGAGCCCGTCTTGCGGAACGGCACCTCGCGGCGCGTCCCCGCCGCGCGCACGTTCACCGTGCCCGTCACGCGGTAGTCGAATCGTCCCGTGCGCAGCACGGACGAGGCCGCCGGCCCCAGGTCCGTCAGGCGAAAGTTCACGGGGATCTGCACCGTCTTCGTCTCGCGGGCGCGGATGACGATGTCCTCCTCGTACGTGCCGCCCGTGAGCCGCTCCCAGCCGTCCTCGCTGGCGGCGTTCTGGCCGGGCTGGCGCAGGAACAGGTCGTACTTCAGGTCCTCGGCCCGAAAGCCGATGGCGTTGGGGTTCTCCACGCGCAGGTTCACCAGCAGGGTGCCGCCGGTGAGCCCCACGCTCCCCAGCTCCACGCCCTCCATCTCGATCGTGGGCCTGCGAAAGCCGGTGCAGGCCTGGGAAAGCACCAGCAGGGCCAGCACGGGCAACGTCGTCCATCGCTTGAGCATACCGCCTCCTCGGAGATCATCCGCATCCCGTGCCGACGCGCGTGTCGCCGCCCGTCACGGGATGATTGTTGAACATCGGGAACTGCAGGATTCGGGCGTGTCCCTCCGCTGCGCTCCGGGCCGGGCTGCGCGCGCCGTAGGGCACGGTACAACTGTGCCCAACGGCGCCGAGCCCCCTCCGCATGCCGGCACGATACAGCTGTGCCGTCCTGCTCCGGCGTCTCGGCCCTCCGGGCGCGCATCCCTCACGCGACGGACCGGACCGCCGGCCTCGTGCGGGATGGTGGAGTATCTACCGCCCGCCGAGGGCCCCCACCCCCCGGCCCCCGCTTCGCGGGGGAGGGGGAGAACTGCGCTTACGCTTGCTTCGCCCCCGGTGCAGGATCTCCCCCTCTCGCCAACCCCTCCCCCGAAGTTGGGGGAGGGGTCGACCGACGTTGCGAGGAACGAGCAAAAGGAGGTCGGGGGAGAGGGCCCCCCGTCGCGCAGCGACGGGCCCTGCGCTCGATCCTCACCGACTCCTCCCGGCCCGCCGCGATCGGCTACTCTCGCGCATCCTCTAGCTCGTACGTCAGCGACGGCGCGCGGCGCCACGCCTCCCACGCCTCGCCGTCCAGCGTGGCCCAGCGTCCGCCGGGGCGCAGCAGCAGCCCGCGCCCGCACCACGCGCCGATGAAGTCCAGGTCGTGGCTGCTGATCAGCACCGCGGCGCCCTCCGCGCGGCGCGCATCCAGCTCGGCCACCAGGCGCTCGGCGGACGTGCGGTCCAGGCCATTGAGCGCCTCGTCCAGCAGCAGGGCGCGCGGGCGGTGCAGCAGCGCCGCGATGATGGCCGTCTTGCGCCCCATCCCCTGCGAAAGCTCGCGGCACAGCGTCCCTTCCGCGCCCGTGAGCCCCAGCAGGTCCAGCAGCCGGCCGCACTCGGCGCGTGCGGCGGAGGCGTCCATCCGCCGCGCGGCCGCGACGAACTGCAGGAACTCGCCGACGGTCAGCTCCCCGTACAGGAACGGCGTTTCCGGGACGAAGCCGATACACCCCGCCGCCGCGACGGGGTCCTTGAAGGGATCGTGCCCGCACAGGCGCACCGTGCCGCGGTCCGGCAGGCGGTCGCCCGTCACGCAGCCCAGCAGCGTGCTCTTCCCCGCCCCGTTGCTGCCCAGCAGGGCCACGGCCTCGCCCGGCCGCAGCGCGAACGACACTTCGTTCAGCACCACGCCGCGCCGGTACGCCTTGCGCAGCCCCTCCACCGCCAGCGGCGGCACTCCGTCCATCGTCGTCATCGCCCCGCCGCCGCCAAGGACGCCGCGGAGGCCACGGCCGCGCTCCCCGCCGCTGCGGCGGGCCAGAGCCACCCCGTGCTCCCCGGCACGATCAATCCCCACACCATCCCCACCGGCACCACCAGCGCCAGGGCCATCCCGAACGCCGCCGCCCAGCGCCCCAGCAGCCGGTCCGCCGCGCCCAGGCCGGCCGCGCGGTCCAGCCAGCGCATCCCCCCGCGCTCCATCCGCCCCAGCCCGATGACGGCCATGGCCTGCATGGCCAGCACCAGCGCGCCGGCGAACGCCACCCAGCCCTGCACCTCCGTGCGCTCCCCCGCGCGCAGCAGCGCCAGCACGCAGACGAGGGAGACGGGCCACGCCACGCGCCCAGCCCAGCGAAAGCGGCGCCCCACGACGGCCGCGTCCCGTGCGCGCACGGCCCCCGCACGCGACGGCAGCACCGCCGCGAGCCCCCGTCCGATGACGAGTCCCGCGTCCCCCGCGTCCGGCGGCGGCGCGTAGGCCATCTCCGCGGCCTGCGGCCCAAAGCGCGGCGCAGCGCGCTCGAACCGCCGCGCACCCAGCATCGCCAGCAGGGCCGCCGCGACGGTGAAGCCCGCCACCCAAGCGAACGCCGGCAGCGCCGGGACCAGCACCATCCGCGTGGCGAGCGCCGCGACGATCACAGGCTTGAGCGGCGCCCACACGAGCGGCCCGGCGCGCGCCAGCTCGGGATCGGGTCCCATCATCCGCGACGTCAGCTCCAGGCCGCGCCCCGGCAGCGCCACGCGTTCCGCCGCCCCGCTGAGCGCCGAGAGCGACATCCCCCATCCCGTGAGCGCCGCCGCCAGCACCAGCGCGACGGGCAGCGCGCCCAGCGTCCCCGTCGCCGCGTACGGCACCAGCGCGAGCAGGACGACGAGCAGCGCCAGCGCCGCCAGCCGCGTGGCGCGCAGCCCGTACGACGCGCGCGCGGGGATGCCCAGCCGCCGCAGCAGCGCGTCGTCGCCCGGCCGAAAGAGGATGGGATACGCCCAGAACGCGATGGGTGCCGAGATCAGCAGCCCCAGGCCGATGGCCCCGTCGCCGTCCTGCGGGTCCGGCCGCACGGAATCCGCGCCCAACCACAGCGCGGCGATGCCCAGGGCCGCCGGCAGCCCCACGCCGATCCACGCCCCCACGCGCGGATGCCGAAACGGGTCCGCGAGCCGGCGCGCCTCCAGCCGCAGCAGGAGCGAGCGTGCGTCGTGATCAGGTGCGCGGGATGCCAACAGGTTTCGACTCGGGTTCGGTTGATGCGGATCACGAACGTCGCCAGCGCGCGCGATGCCGCCCCGCAGTCCGCGCAGGCGGACTTCGTGCCTTTCCAGCGGCGAATTCATTCGCTTGTCTGGAGGTCTGCGTTATACGCTTCGCTGGCGGCGCAAGAAACTAGGCGCCATCAGCCCCGAACGCGAGACGGCCGGGCTCGATCGAGCCCGGCCGCCCCGTCCATCCAATCATCCCGTACCCGATCCTCCATGCGTCGACGCATCGCGCATCGGCCGAATCGCGCATCGCCTACGACGTCCCGCCCAGGTACTCCGGCTGCACGATGGTGGCGCGCGCGTCGTCGCCGTCCGGCTCCACCCGCCACGCCAGCGCCGCCGGCCGCGACGAGACGACGCGCTCCAGGCGGCCGTCCACGTAGTGCAGCCCCACGCCGTCTTCCGCGGCCAGCCCGGGCTGCCCCGTGGAGGCCACGAACCCGTTGAACGCGAACGGGCGGCGCGGGTCGCTGTCGTAGTGCGGGCAAAAGCTGCCGGGCAGGAAGCCCAGCCCGTTGTTCAGCGGGTTGAGCCCGGGCCCGTACGAGTCCGTGATGCCGCGCTCGAACCAGCACAGCCCGCCGGCGCTCACCCCGCAGGCGATCACGCCCTCGGCAAGCAGCCGCGGCAGCACGTCCGCCAAGCCCTGCGCGCGCCACACGGCCAGGAGGTTCACCGTGTTGCCGCCGCCTACGTAGAGCACGTCCTGCTCGCGCAGGAACGCGTACAGGTCCTCCACGGAACGGTTGAAGAGCGTGAGGTGCGAGGGCTCGCAGCGGTCCTCGTCGAACACCTCGTAAAAGCGGTCCACCCACGCCTGGTTGTCGCCGCTGGCGGTGGGGATCAGGCACACGCGCGGGCGCCGCTTTCCGGTCAGGCGCAGCACGTAGTCGTCCAGGAGCGGGTTGTCCGGCTCCATGGCAAAGCCGCCGCCGCCGAACGCGACGATCTGGCCCTTGGTGATGGGGGGCATGGATGGATTCGGAGGATGCGCCGCCGCGGCGGCCAGGTCGTCGGGAATACGATTCCGGACAAGATGCGAAGATCCTCGCCGGACGGAAAGGCACGCGCGGCGCCAGTGGACGCGGGATGACGGCGCGCCGGTATCCATGTTGCTCCCCTGGAACCCGAGAAGTCCGCGGCCGGCGGGCGCGCGACGGTGCGCGCGCCGTCCCCGCATCCACGTCGCATCCTGGAGAAAGACCGTGAAAACGTTGAAGATTTCCGCCGTTGCCCTGGTCTCGACCCTGTCGCTGGCCGCGTGCGACGGAGACGGCGGCACCATCGTAGGTGGCCTTCCGCGGGGACAGTTCGAGGGCGAGGTATCCGGAGTTCTGGACACCTCCGTCCGCGGCCAGGCAGAGTCCGGCTACGCCTTCGTGCAGGGCGCGCACGACGTGATCGTGCTGACGGACTTCACGGAAGACGTGCAGGTCGTGATCTACGACTCCGAGGACGACTTCCGCGAGGGCCGCTGGACCATCGAGGACGAGAACGACTTCGACGGGCGGGTGCTGGCGTACGTGGAGGACCTGAGGACGGGTGAGACGTTCGGCTCCGTGAGCGGCACGCTGGACCTGGGCGACGTGCGCAGCGGGGGGATCGAGGGTCGGGCTACCTTCCGGGCGGAGAGCGACGACTCGTTCGGCGACTTCATCACCGTGGACGTGGACTTCAGCACCACGTACCGGGGCGACATCAGCCTCAACCGCAGCCCGTCGCTGTCCCGGAGCCCCCGCCGCTCCAATTGACGGAGCCGAACCATCCGCGCGGAAGCATGGAACCGGCAGGATCCGCAGTACTCTGCGTCCTCTGCGGCTCTGCGTGAGAAAGCCGTTGCCGTAAACGTAGGCTTAAGCGAGAAACCCCGCGGCTCCGTTGAAGGAGCCGCGGGGTCTTTCGTGCGGAATCGAGAACCCTCGAACCGCGAGAACGGCTTACCGCGTGGCGGCGGCCGTCTCGGCGGGACGGTCCACCAGCTCGATCAGCGCCGTCTCGGCGCCGTCGCCCTGGCGAAAGCCCGTCTTGAGGATGCGCGTGTAGCCACCGGCGCGCGTGGCGGCCGCCGGCCCGATCGCGTCGAACAGGCGCACCAGCACGTCGCGGTCGTTGATGTGGCGCGCGGCCAGGCGCTTGCTGTGCAGGTCGCCCCGCTTGGCAAGCGTGATCAGCTTCTCCGCGAACGGACGAAGCTCCTTGGCCTTGGCCTCGGTGGTCTCGATGCGGCCGTGCCGGAACAGGCTCATGGCCATGTTGCGCAGCAGGGCTTCCTTGTGCTCCGACGTGCGGCCGAGCGCGCGGCCCTTCTTACCGTGTCTCATTGGATTACAGCTCCCCGGAGGGACCGCCCTCGGCGCCCCCGTTCTGCTCGTTGTTGGGTTCGTCGCGGACCACCCACCAGAGCGTGCCGCCCTCGTCCTGCTCCAGCGAGCTGCCAAAGCGCAGCCCGTGGCCAGCCAGGAAGTCGCTGATTTCCTGCAGCGACTTCTTGCCGAAGTTGTCGATGGCCAGCATCTGCTGCTCGGTGCGCTGAACCAGGTCGCGCACCGTGTGGATGTTCTCCTTCTGCAGCGAGTTGCGGCTGCGCACGGAGAGCTCGGCCAGGTCCTCGATGGGACGGTTGAGCAGCTCCTGCAGGCGCGGCGGGATGCTCGCGCGCCCCGCGGGCACGGCCGCGCCGGCCCCGCCCCCGTCGCCCCACGTGCGGTCGGCGCGCCACTCGGGCGAGCCGCCGGCCAGGAACGCCAGGTGCTCGATGGCCAGCCGCGCCGCGTACTGCACCGCCGACGGCACGTCCAGCGCGCCGTTGGTCTCCACCTCCAGCACCAGCCGGTCAAAGTCCGTGCGCTGGCCCACCCGCGTCTCCTCGACGACGAAGTTGGCGCGCGTCACGGGGTTGTAGATGGCGTCCACCCGCACCAGGTCCGCCGGCATGCCGCGGGGGATGGGGTGCGCCTCGGCGGGCACGTAGCCGCGCCCCTTGTTCACGTACAGCTCCAGGCGCAGGTCGCGGTCGTCCTGCAGCTCCAGGATGTGGTGGTCGGGGTTGATCACGTCCACCGAGGGGTGGCCCGTGATGTTGCGCGCCGTCACCTTGCCCGCCTTGTTGGCGCGCAGCTCCAGCACCGCCTCGTCGGCGTCCTCGTCCATCCGCAGCACCAGCGACTTCAGGTTGCGGATGATCTCGTGCACGTCCTCCACCACCCCGGCCACCGTCTGGTGCTCGTGCAGCACCCCGTCGGACCGGAACGCCCACACCGCCGCGCCGCGAAGGCTGCTGAGCAGGATGCGGCGCATGGTGTTGCCCAGCGTGTGACCAAAGCCCCGCTCCAGCGGCCGAAGCACGATCTGCCCCGCCCGAGGCTGCTCGGGCAGGTTCGGCATCTGCAAGCCGGTAATATCGAGTTCCACGATTGTCCCCTCCCGGATGTGGACAGGATGCGGGAAAGACCCGGGCGGCAGGAGCGCCATGCGCGCGCCCGCCGCGTCGGGTCCATCCGTTCGCTTACTTGCTGTAGAGCTCGACGATGAGCTGCTCCTGCACCGCCAGCGGGATGTCGGCACGGGTGGGGCGGCTCACCATGCGGCCGGTGCGCGAGCCCTCGTCCACGGCCAGCCACGCGACCGTGGTGGGCTTGGTCTTGGCCGCCAGCGACGCCTGCACGGGCAGGATGTCCTTGCTCTTGGCCGCGATGCGCACCTCGTCGCCCGGCGCCACCTGCGCGCTGGGGATGTCCACCAGGTGGCCGTTCACCTGCACGTGGCGGTGGCGAATGAGCTGGCGAGCCTCCTTGCGGCTGCTGCCGAAGCCCATGCGGTACACCACGTTGTCCAGCCGGCTCTCCAGGGCCACGAGCAGGTTCTCACCCGTCACGCCCGTCTGGTGCGCGGCCTTCTCGAACAGGTTGCGGAACGGCTTCTCGGCCACGCCATAAATGCGCTTCACCTTCTGCTTCTCGCGCAGCTGGTGGGCGTACTCGCTGGCCTTCTTGCGGCGCCCGCCACCCGTCTGGCCATGCTGGCCGGGGGCGTAGGGGCGGCGCTCGACGGGGCACTTCTCGGTAAAGCACTTGGTGCCCTTCAAGAACAGCTTCTGCCCCTCGCGGCGGCAAAGCTTGCAGACGGGTCCGGTATAACGGGCCATTTTCCTGTAACCGTTTCGGTTGATGGGTCTCTCGTTCGGCTTCGTCCCCCCGACGGTCGCGAGGGTTTACGCCAGGACTGCAAGTGCCAAGTGCCGAGTTCCAAGTGCGAAGTCTCTTCGCTTGGCACTTGGCACTCCGGCACCTGGTACTTCTGTCTTACACGCGGCGCTTCTTGGGCGGACGGCAGCCGTTGTGCGGGATGGGCGTCACGTCGCGGATGCTGCGGATGCCCAGGCCGCTGGCGGCCAGCGCCTGGATGGCGCTCTCGCGGCCGCTGCCGGGGCCCTGCACGTACACGTGCACGCGCTTCACGCCCAGCTGCAGCGCCTCGCGGGCGGCCTGCTCGGCGGCCACCGTGGCGGCGAAGGGGGTGCTCTTCTTGGAGCCCTTGAACCCCGCCTTGCCCGCGCTCCCCCACACGACCGAGTTGCCGGCCATGTCGGTGATGCTCACGATGGTGTTGTTGAACGTCGCCTTCACGTGGGCGACGCCCTCGCTCTCCACGTGGCGCTTGGCCTTCGGGCGCCCCGCGGTCTTCGGCTTGGCCATCTGGAATCTCTCTCGTTAGGTGCGCGGCCCACCGCGCGTATGGTACGGCTCTTTGCCGGAAGGTCCGGCGAAGTGGTCATCGGCTCCAGCCAGGGGCCGGAGCCGATCACGGGAAAGTGCCACGTACCAAGTGCCGAGTACCAAGCAGGACTGACTTGGCACCGGGCACTTGGAACCTTGGTACTTTCTTACTTCTTGCCCGGCTTCTTCTTGCCGGCGATGGCGCGGCGGGGGCCCTTCTTGGTACGCGCGTTGGTGTGCGTACGCTGCCCACGCACCGGCAGGCCACGGCGGTGCCGCAGGCCGCGGTACGAGCCGATGTCCATCAGGCGCTTGATG
>NZ_DASURI010000522.1:0-4506 GCF_036280135.1 Longimicrobium sp. | reverse complement strand
ATGGCCACGTTGGAGCCCAGCTGGTACGTCCGCCGCACCCGGTCGATGTCGGGGTCGAACCCGTGCTCCACCAGGCGCTGGCGCAGCGTGGCGTTGGCCCGCACGAGCGCGGCGTCGGCCTCGGCGCGCTTTTCGGCCACGGAGCGCGCCTCCAGGGGGACGGAGGTGCGCGCCAGGCGCACGTCGAACTCCAGCACCCGCCGGCGCGACCGCAGCTGGTCCAGCTCCGAGGCCAGCTGCAGCGAGTCCAGCCGGGCCACGGGCTCCCCGGCCCGCACCGTGTCGCCCATCCGGACGAGCACGTCGCGCACGACCCCCGGCTCCTCGGCGCGGACGGACCAGATCCCCCCCGGCTGCAGGGCGCCCGTCCCCTCGACGGTCACCTTGAGCCGGATGAGCACGGCCCCCAGGATGCCGCTGCCCAGGAGCAGGGCGAAGATCACGAGGCTGAGGCTGACGGCGCGCGAAACCCATCCGCCGCCCACCACCCGGGGCGAGACCTCGGGGAGCAGGAGCCGGGGCCGGGGCCGGGGCGCGGCGGGAGGCATCGTGGCCGGCATCAGCCCCGCCCCCGCGCGGCCTGCAGCCGCCCCGGCTCGCCGGCGCTCACCATGTCGGCGTACGCGTCGCAGGTCACCAGGAGCGACGGGTGGTCTCCCACGCCCACCACGCGGCCGGCGCGCATGACGCAGATCTTGTCCGCCGCCGCCACCGTGGACACGCGGTGGGTCACGTACAGCGTGGTACGGCCCGCGCGGTACGAGAACAGGTCCTCCAGGATGGCGCCCTCCGTCTGCTGGTCGATGTTGGACGTGGCCTCGTCCAGGAGCAGGATGGGCGTGTCGCGGATGAGCGCACGGGCCAGCGAGATGCGCTGGCGCTGGCCGCCGGAGAGGCTGGCGCCCCACTCGGCCACGTGGGTCTCGTACCCCTTGGGCAGCCTGGCCATGAGCTCGTCGAGCCGGCACAGCCCCACGATGTCGTCCACGAGCGCCCGGCTGGGGTTGGACACCCCCATGGTGAGGTTGTCCCAGATGCTGCCCTTGAGCAGGCTGGTGTCCTGCCACACCACGGCGATCTGCCGGCGCACGTCGGGGAGGGAGATGGACGCGGCGGGCACGCCGTCAAAGAGCACCTGCCCCTCCACGGGCTCCTCCAGGCGGCAGATCAGGCGCAGCAGCGAGCTCTTGCCCGCGCCGCTCTGCCCCACCACGGCCGTCAGCTCCCCCGGCTCCAGCACCAGGCTCACGTCGTGCAGCACCGGCGACTCGGCCTGGTAGCCGAACCCCACCCCGCGCAGCTCCACCCGCCCCCGCAGCCGGTGCTCCACCGGGGGCGGCGGGCCGTAGGCCAGGGCGGGGTCCTGCTCCACCTCCTCGTCCAGGTACTCGAACATGCGGCCCAGCCCCACGGCGGACTGCTGCAGCTCCGAGAACATCGCCGTGATTTCCTTGAGGGGCTGGGTAAAGAACGCCAGGTACGCCACGAAGGCGATGAAGGTGCCCAGCGTCATCTCCTTCTGCAGGATGAGCGTCCAGCCAAACCAGGTGAACACGGCCGTGGACACCGCCGCCAGGACGGCGTTGGCCAGGGTGAACCCCTGCCCCACGATGCCGCCCTGCAGGTTGTGCCCGAGCGCCACGTCCACCTGGTGCTTGGCGCGGTCGAACACCTGGTGCTCCACGGAAAAGGTCTTGAGGGTGCGGATGTGGCTGTACACCTCCACCTGGTACGCGCGGAACTCGGCGTACGACTCGGCCATGCGCTTGAAGTAGGTGCGCAGGACGCGGGTGGAGAGGAGCGTGACGCCCACGGTAAGGGGCGCGAAGGCCAGCGCCACCAGGGCCAGCCGCCACTGCAGCAGGAACAGGAACGGGGGCACCAGGACCAGGTACACGCTCTGGATGAACACCGTGCCGAACGCCCGCGACACCGTGTTCAGCGCCTGGCGCACGTCCACGAACCGGCTCATCACCTCGCCCACCTGGTGCTCCTCGAAGAACCGCGCGCGCAGGTGCTGCACGTGGTTGAAGAAGAGGAGCGACGCGGCGTCGGCCAGCCGGGAGCTTACCTGGAACTGGAAGTAGTTGCGGATGGACTCCATGGCCGCCACGGAGACGGCCACCGCCAGCAGGCCGCCCACCAGCACGTGCATGAGCGTCACGTCCCGCGAGGGATACACCTCGTCGATGAGCAGCTTGGACAGGTACGGCGGCGCCATGCCGATCAGGCCGATCACCAGGGCGAGCAGCATGCTCCGGGTGAGCCGTCCCCAGTAGGGCCGCAGCAGCACCATCAGGCGCCCGTACTGGTTCACCGCGTCGCGAAGCGGGGGCGCGGTGGTTTTTCCGAACTTGGCCATCAGCGTCTGGTCGGGTCGAATGCGATACGCACCCCGCGGCGGCGGCGCCTGCCGGCACGCGCAGGCGGAGTGCGGAATTCGGCGTCTACGAGCGGAAAGGGAGCGCGGTGCACACCGGGGGCGGAGAGCAGCGGAGCAAAGTTCCCGCGACGCCGCGAACCACCCCCCGTTCCCCGGGGAACGGGCGATCCGGACCGGGCGGCCCCACGGGGCGCGCCGGCGCGGTGCGCGGGGCGTTGGCGACGAGGACCCAAACTTAACCTGGAAGCGCCGGTTTGGGGAAGCGGGTCCGAAACAGAGGGGAGGCGAAGCACGCCCCCCGCCCCCCGGGACCCCGCCGCCGCTCCCCCCTCCGGGCGGGCGGCGGGCGCGTGGGCCGGCGCGTCCGTACACCCAAAAACCCGCCATCCACGGGGCGTTCCGGCCCGCTCCCCCGCGCCGGGACGCCGCCGGGCGGGGCGACCCATTTTCGTCGGGAACAGATTCCGCTACATTTCGCTCCGGTTTTCTTGGCGGTGGCATAAAAGGGGTCCCGCTCGCCGGGCCCCGGCCCCCCGGACCGCCCCGGGCGCCCGGCCCGGCGGCGGCATCCCCTTCCCCGGGCCGCCGCGCGGCCTGGCCACGCGCCGCGCCATCCCGTCCGCACGTGCACCATCCAAGGATATGATGAAGAGTCTACGGGGAGAGGTCCTGGGCATCGTGGGCGGGCTCGGGCCGCTCGCGTCCGCCGAGTTCGTGCGGACGGTGTACCGGTGCGCCACGTGGGAGCGGGAGCAGGACGCGCCCCGGGTGCTCCTGGACTCCAACCCCGCGTTCCCCGACCGCACCACCGCCTTCCTGGCCGGCGAGGAGCACACCATCTCGCCCCTGCTGGAGGAGGTGCTGCACGGGCTGCTGGAGCGCGGCGCCACGCGGCTGGTGATCTGCTGCACGACGGCGCACCACCTGCTCCCCCGGCTTCCCGCGGAGCTGCGCCGGGCCATCGTCTCCGTGCCGGAGGTGATCGTGGGCCAGCTGCGCCGCGCGCGGGGGCGCTACCTCATGCTGTGCACCCGGGGCACGCGCTACCTGTCGCTCTTCGAGCGCGAGCCGGGGTGGAGCGAGGTGGCGGACCGGGTGGTCTTTCCCGACGAGGCCGACCAGGACCTTGTGCACGACGACCTGATCTACCAGATCAAGCGGATGGCGGACCCGGCCGCCCTGGCGCCCCTGGTGCTGGCCCTGCGCGCCCGGTACGGCGCCGACGGCTTCATCGTGGGGTGCTCGGAGATCCACCTCCTGGCCAACGCGCTGCACGGGGGCGTGGAGCACCCGGGGTGCATCGACCCGTTCCTGGCCATCGCGTCGAGCTTCGCGCGCGACGCGGCCGGCACCGGGCACGGCGTGGGCGAGCGGATCCCGTTCCTGCCCGGCGCCCTCATGAGCGCGTCCACGGCGTAGGCGCCCGTCCCGCGCCGGATCCCGCGATCGCGGCCGGGACGGATCACGCGGAGGACGCGAACGACAAACGGAGGACGCGGAGAAGCGCTGCTTTCTCCGCGTCCTTTCTTCGTTCCTCCGCTACGTCTCTCGATCCGGGGGATCGCCGTCCCTCCTGGCCAGGAGCCACGCCGGGCGAAACTGCATTCTCACACGGGGCCTTCCGTGGATCGGCCCGCGCCTCTGCGCCGGCGTCGCGCCGCCAGGATCAGCAGCGCTCCGCCAGGCGGAGGAAGAAAGGCGCCGCGGCTCAGAGCCGCAGCTCCACCACCTGGTCCGTGCTCGCCGCGAAGTCGGCAAAGACGGGGGACAGGAAGAGCGTGCGCACCTCGGCGTGCAGCCCCCGCTGGCGCATCCGGTCCAGCAGCGTCACCGCCAGGAGCGAGTGCCCGCCCAGCTCGAAGAAGTTGTCCCGCCGTCCCACCCGGTCAATCCGCAGCACCTCGGCCCAGATCTCCGCCAGCGCCTCTTCCGTCTCGCCCAGGGGCGGCTCGTAGTCGCGGGTGGAGTACGCGTCCGCCTCGGGCGCGGGGAGCGCCTTGCGGTCCAGCTTGCCCGTGCGCCCCAGCGGCAGCTGCTCCAGCCGCACGTACGCCGACGGCACCATGTACCCCGGCAGCCGCTCGCCCAGGTGCGCCCGCAGCCCCTCCACGTCCGCCCCCTCG
>NZ_DASURI010000521.1:0-8027 GCF_036280135.1 Longimicrobium sp. | reverse complement strand
ACGTGCCCGTGCAGGTGCGCTGGGTGGACCGCATTCCCCCCACGGCGCAGGGCAAGCACGTGCAGGTGGTGCGCGAGTGACGGCATGGGACTCGCAGTGACTACATTTGGCGGCCCCGCCGCTCTGCCGCACTCCCACCCGCCGCACTCCTCGCCGCAGGAGCCCACGGATCCCCGCACGCATCCCGGCGCCGGCTGGCGGGGGGCGCGGGTTTCCGGCGTGTACGGGCCGGTTGAATCGCTGGCATTTGATGGATTGCCCCGTGACCGGCGCGCCCTCCCGGGCCCCGGCCTCGACGCGGGCCAGACTTGAAGCCCTTTCGTTCGCGAGCGTGACCCATGCTGCGGGACGTGTACTGGAACGTGGGACTGCGGTACGGGGAGGTTCCGGCACGGTGGAGGGAGATCGAGGCGTTCCGGCGGCTGGAGGCCGGGGCGGCGCGGCGGGCGCTGGGGGAGCGTCTGCTGGCGCAGGTGCGGCACTTCGGGGCGCGGGCGGACGCGCTTCCGGAGTGGCGCGAGGCGGCGCGGCTGCCGGACGCGGAGGCGCTGTGGGCGGCGTGGCCGTCGCTGCCGGTGGTGACCAAGGAAGACCTGCGGACGCGGTTTCACCCGGAGCGCCTGCGGGCGTCGGGGGTGCGGGGGCGGGTGTCGTCGACGGGGGGGTCCACGGGCGAGCCCACGCCGTTCCTTCACGACGCGGCGCAGCAGGCGTACGGGACGGCGGCGGGGCTGTACTGCTGGCACCGCTTCGGCTGGAGGCCGGGGATGCCCGTGGTGTGCGTGTGGGGCGCTGAGCGCGACATCGGCCGGCAGCGCAGCCTCGCGGGGCGCGCCCAGGCCTGGCTGCGCAACTACTGGCTCGTGGACGGCTATGCCCTGAACCCGCGGACCGTGGACCAGGTGCTGGCGCTGCTGGACCGCTTCGAGGAGGTGGTGCTGTACGGGTTCACGAGCATGCTGGAGTTCGTCGCGCGCGAGGTGCTGCGCCGGGGCGCGCGGGTGCCGCCGGGTCGCATCCGCGCCGCGTGGAACGGGGGCGAGATGCTGCACGAGCACCAGGCGGCGCTCTTTCGCGAGGCGTTCGGCACGCCCCTGCTGAACCTGTACGGGGGGCGCGAGCTGGGGGCCATGGCCTTTCAGCCGGGGGCGGGCCAGGCGCTGGAGGTGCTGCGTCCGTGGGTGTACGTGGAGGTGGTGGACGAGGCGGGGCGGCCGTCGCGCCCGGGCGAGGTGGGGCGGCTGGTGTGGACGCACACGGCGGGGCGGGGCACGCCGTTCCTGCGCTACGACGTGGGCGACCTGGGGGTGGCGGGCGAGGACGGGACGGACGCCTCGGGGATCCACCACCTGTCGGAGCTGCACGGGCGCAGCGCGGGGCTCCTGCACCTGCCCAACGGCACGGTGGTCAACGGGCTGTACTGGAACCATCTGTTCAAGGAGTACGCGGAGGTGGAGCAGTTCCAGGTGGCGTGGATCGGGGGGCAGCGGCTGGAGGTGCGGCTGCGGGGCGCCGGGCTGCCGGCCGTGCGCGAGGCGGAGATCCGCCGGGTGATCGGCACGGTGGTGGGCGGCGACGTGCCCGTGCAGGTGCGCTGGGTGGACCGCATTCCCCCCACGGCGCAGGGCAAGCTCATGCAGCTGGTGCGCGAGTGACCGGTCCCGCCGCGCGGCCGCTCACGGTCGTCCACCTCATCACGGGGCTCAACCGGGGCGGGGCCGAGATGTTCCTGGCCCGCCTGGTGGGGGGGCTGGACCGCGGCCGCTTCCGGAACGTCGTGGTCTCCCTCACGGACGAGGGCGACGTGGCGCCGTTCATCCGCGCCGCGGGGGTCCCCGTGCACGCCCTGGGGATGCGCCGCGGGGTGCCCGGCCCGGGCGCCCTCGTGCGCCTGGTGGCCCTGCTGCGCCGCGAGCGGCCCGACGTGCTGCAGACCTGGCTGTACCACGCCGACCTGGCGGGCCTGCTGGCCGGGCGGGTGGCGGGCGTGCCCGCCGTCGCGTGGAACCTGCGCTGCTCCGACACGGCCGGCGCCGGGGGACCTTCGCTGCTGCTCCGGGCCCTGCGCGCGCTCTCGTCGCGCCCCGACGTGGTGGTGGTGAATTCGCGCACGGGGTGGCACCACCACGCGCGGCTGGGGTACCGGCCCCGCGGCTGGGCGCTCATCGGAAACGGGGTGGACGTGGACGCGTTCCGCCCCTCGCCCGCGGCGCGGACGCGCCTGCGCGCGGAGCTGGGGATCGGCTCCGGCGCGCCCGTGGTGGGGATGGTGGCCCGCTGGGACCCCCTCAAGGACCACGGGACCTTCGTCCGCGCCGCGGGGCGGCTGCATGCGGCCCGTCCCGACGCCGTCTTCGTCCTGGCGGGCCGGGGGGTGAACGGCGGCAACGAGGCCCTGCGCGCGCAGCTGGAGGGAGCCGGGCTGGACGGGAGCGTCCGGCTGCTGGGGCCCCGCGACGACCTTTCCGACCTGTACCCCGTGTTCGACGTGGCCGCGCTCACCTCCACCTCCGAGGGCTTTCCCAACGTCGTGGTCGAGGCCATGGCGTGCGGGGTGCCGTGCGTGGTGACGGACGCGGGCGACGCGGCCGCCATCGTGGACGGCACGGGAGCCGTGGTGCCCCCCGGCGACGACGGGGCCGTGGCGGCCGCCTGGGCGCGGCTGCTGGACCTGCCGGCGGACGAGCGCGCCGCCCTGGGCCGGGCCGCCCGCGCGCGGGTGGTGGAGGCGTTCAGCCTGGAGGCGGCCCTGCGCAGCTACGAGGCGCTGTACGCCCGGCTGGGCCGGCGCCCCGCGGCCCCCGCGCTCGTCCGGGCGGGGCGCCTTCCCGAGCCGGAGACCACGCCATGATGTCGGCGCTGGGGACCACGGCCACGGTGGTGGGGCTGGCGTGGCTCATCGTCCTCGTGATGGTGAGCGGGCTGCGCTCGCCCGACAAGCAGCTGTTTACGCTGGGGCTGGCCATGCGGCTCGTGGGGGTGATGGCCATGTACGCCATCATCTACGGCTTCTACGACGGCGTGGCCGACGCGGCCCGGTACCACCGGGTGGGCAACGAGTACGCCCTGCGCATGCTGGGCGGCGACTTCTCCATGTTCACGAACCCGCGCCAGTGGCAGGGGGGCGACTGGTGGGGCACCCAGTTCCTGTTCTTTGCCCACGGGGTGGTGGCCCTGTTCATCGGCCCCACGCGCATCGGCGGGTTCCTGGTGTTCTCGCTGCTGGCCTTCGGGGGGCTGCTGGGGTTCCTGGTGGCGTTCCGGCGGATGAACCCGGGCGCCCGCTCGGACCGCTACATGGCGTGGCTGTTCCTCTTCCCCTCGCTGTGGCTGTGGCCGTCCGTGATCGGCAAGGACGCCCTGGCCCTGCTGGCGTTCGGCCTGGTGGTGGCCGGCTTTTGCCGGCCCGGGCGCGTGGCCCTGCTCCCCCTGGGCACGGGGTTCCTGCTGCTGTTCTCCATCCGCCCGCAGGTGGCGGCCGTGGCGGCGGGGGCCGTGATGTTTGCCCAGTGGAGCGCCCGGGGGCAGCGGTGGACGTTCCTGCGGGTGGCGCAGACGCTGGTGCTCATCGGCGTGTGCGCGGCCCTCATCCAGGTGGGGTTCAGCTCCGTGGGCATCTCCGAGGTGGGGATGGAGGGGGTGGGCGACTACCTGGAGGAGCGCAACCGCCGCGCAGACCTGGGCAACAGCTCCGTGGAAGGCGGCGTGGGCGTCGCCTTCATCCCCGTGGCCATCGTGAATACGCTGTTCCGCCCGTTCCCCTGGGAGGCCTCCAACCCCATGGTGCTGGGCTCCAGCATCGAGATCTGGGGGATGTGGATCCTGCTGCTGTACCGGTGGCGCGACCTGTGGGCGGGGTTGCGCGGGTGGCGCAGCAACCGCCTGGTGGGGATGGCCCTGCCGTTCGTGCTGGTGTACTCGGCGGCGTTCGGCATGGCCGTGCTCAACCTGGGCATCATCGCCCGGCAGCGCATCTTCCTGTTCCCGTTCCTGTTCGCCATCGTGGAGACGGGCGCGGCCATCAACGCCGCGCGGCGCGCGGCCCGGCCCGCCCGCCCCGCCGCCGCGCGGGTGCGCCGCGCGCCCTGGCCGGCCCCCGCGGACCGGTTGCCCGCGCCCGCCACGCCCCCCGGGCTGACCCGCTGACACACGATCCCATGGACACCATCCCGGCCGGGCCCGCGCCCGTGCTCGCCGCCAACGCCGACCCCGAGACCGTCGCCGGGTTCGGCGAGGAGTGGGCGGAATACGACCAGAGCGGCGCCCCGCCCGCGGAGCTCCAGGCCATCTGGGAAGGCTACTTCCGCGTCTTTCCCTGGGACCGGCTGCCGGCCGGCGCGCAGGGCTTCGACCTGGGGTGCGGCAGCGGGCGCTGGGCCCGGCTGGTGGCGCCCCGCGTGGGGCGGCTGCACTGCATCGACGCCAGCCCGCAGGCCCTGGGCGTGGCCCGGCGCAACCTGGCCGGGCAGCCCAACTGCGCGTTTCACCACGCGTCCGTGGACGACATCCCCCTCGCGGACGGGTCCATGGACTTTGGCTACTCGCTGGGCGTGCTGCACCATGTGCCCGACACGCTGGCGGGCATTCGCTCGTGCGTGGCCAAGCTCAAGCCCGGCGCGCCGTTCCTGCTGTACCTGTACTACGCTTTCGACAACCGGCCGGGGTGGTTCCGCGCCGTGTGGCGGGCCAGCGAGGCCGTCCGCGGGCGGGTGTCGCGCATGCCCCACCGCCGCAAGGTGCGCGTGACGCGGGCCCTGGCGGCCGGCGTGTACTGGCCCCTGGCGCGCACGGCCGCGCTGCTGGAGCGCGCGGGGATGAACGTGGAGGCGTTTCCCCTGTCCGCCTACCGCGGCCGCACCCTGTACAGCATGCAGACGGACGCCCTGGACCGCTTCGGCACGCGGCTGGAGCAGCGCTTTACCCGCGCGCAGATGGAGGAGATGATGCGCGCGGCGGGGCTGCGCGACATCCGCTTCAACACCGGCGAGGCGTTCTGGACGGCCGTGGGGTACCGGGCGTGACGGGGACGCAGACGGGAGGGCGGTAACGCCATGTGCGGATTCACGGGCTTCGTGGCCCTGTCGCGCGACCGCTCCGAGGAGTGGCTGGCGTCCACCGTGCGCGCCATGGCCGGGTCGCTGCGCCACCGCGGCCCCGACGACGCGGGCGAGTGGGTGGACGCCCCGGCCGGCGTGGCCCTGGGCTTTCGCCGCCTGTCCATCATCGACCTGTCGCCGGCGGGGCACCAGCCCATGGTCTCGGCGTCGGGGCGCTACGTCATCACCTTCAACGGCGAGGCGTACAACTTCGAGGCCGTGCGCCGCGAGCTGGCCGGGGCCGGCCTGGCGCCCGCCTTTCGCGGCCACAGCGACACGGAGGTGGTGCTGGCCGCCGTGGAGGCGTGGGGGCTGGAGGCCGCCGTCCGGCGCTTCGTGGGGATGTTCGCCTTTGCCCTGTGGGACCGGCGCGAGCGCCGGCTGCACCTGGTCCGCGACCGGCTGGGGGTAAAGCCCCTGTACTACGGGCGGATGGGGAGCGCCTTCCTGTGGGGCTCGGAGCTCAAGTCGCTGCGCCGGCACCCCGCCTTCGACGCCGAGGTGGACCGCTCGTCCATCGCCGACCTGCTGCGCGTGGCGTACGTCCCCGCGCCGCACACCATCTACGCGGGCGTCCACAAGCTGCTCCCCGGCACCATCCTGACCCTGGACGCGGAGACGGGGCGCACGGAGACGCGGGCGTACTGGACGGCCCGTGGCGCGGCCGAGGCCGGGCTGGCAGACCCGTTCCGGGGGACGGAGGCCGAGGCGGTGGACGCGCTGGATGCCCTGCTGCGCGACGCGGTGGGGCTGCGCATGGTGGCCGACGTGCCCCTGGGCGTGTTCCTGTCCGGCGGCATCGACTCGTCCGTCGTGGTCGCGCAGATGCAGGCGCAGAGCACGCGCCCCGTGAAGACCTTCTCCATCGGCTTTCGCGAGGAAGCGTACGACGAGGCGGCGCACGCCCGCGAGGTGGCCCGCCACCTGGGGACGGACCACACGGAGCTGTACGCCACCCCGGAAGAGGCGCAGGCCGTCATCCCCCTGCTGCCGTCGCTGTACGACGAGCCGTTCGCCGACTCGTCGCAGATCCCCACCTACCTCGTCTGCTCGCTGGCCCGGCAGCACGTGACGGTGGCGCTTTCGGGCGACGGCGGCGACGAGCTGTTCGCGGGGTACAACCGCTACTTCTGGGGCCGCGGCGTGTGGGACCGGGTGGGCGGCGTGCCCCGTCCCCTGCGCCGCGCCGCGGCCGCGGGAATGCGCGCGCTGTCGCCCGGCGCCTGGGACCGCGTCTTTGGCGCGCTGGGCCCCGTGCTGCCCGGGGCCATGCGGCAGCGCATGCCCGGCGACCGGCTGCACAAGCTGGCGGGGGTGCTGGGCGTGGGCGGGCCGGACGAGATGTACCGCCGCCTCGTGGCCGTGTGGAACGAGTCCGGCGGCGTGGTGCGGGGCGCGGACGTGCATTCCCCCGCGTACGAGGAGGACGGCCGCGCGGCGCCCCTGGACGACTTTACCCTGCGGATGATGCAGCGGGACCTGGTTTCCTACCTTCCCGACGACATCCTCGTCAAGGTGGACCGGGCCAGCATGGGCGTGAGCCTGGAGGCCCGCGAGCCCCTGCTGGACCACCGGCTGGTGGAGTTCGCCTGGCGGCTGCCCCTGTCCATGAAGATGGAGGGGGTCAGGGGCAAGAAGGTCCTGCGCGAGGTGCTGTACCGCTACGTCCCCCGGGAGATGGTGGAGCGGCCCAAGATGGGCTTCGGCATCCCCATCCACGCGTGGCTGCGGGGGCCCCTGCGCCCCTGGGCCGAGGAGCTGCTGGACGAGGGGCGGCTGCGGAACGAGGGGTTCTTCGACGCGGCCCGGGTGCGCGCCGTGTGGCGCGACCACCTGTCGGGCCGTCGCAACCGGCAGTACCAGCTGTGGGGCGTGCTGATGTTCCAGGCGTGGCACCAGGCGCAGCGGGCGCCCGCGGCCGCGCCGGCCCGGGAGGCGGCGTGAGCCCCATCCGGCTGGTGCACCTCACCACCATCCCCATGTCCCTCACCTTCCTCCGCGGCCAGCCGGGGTACCTGGCGGGGCGCGGCGTGGAGGTGACGGCCGTCTCGTCGCCGGACCCGGAGCTGGCGGAGTTCGGCGCGCGGGAGGGGGTGCCCGTGCACGGCGTGCGCATGCTGCGCAGGATCAGCCCCCTGCACGACCTGGCGGCCCTGTCGCGCATTGTCCGCGTGCTGCGCCGGGTGCGCCCCCACATCGTCCACGCGCACACGCCCAAGGGCGGGCTGCTGGGGATGATCGGCGCGTGGGCGGCCCGCGTCCCCGTCCGCGTCTACCACATGCGCGGCCTGCCCCTGACGACGGCCACGGGGGGCAAGCGCAGGCTCCTCCGCGCCACGGAGCGGG
This sequence comes from Longimicrobium sp., assembly GCF_036280135.1. Classification (GTDB taxonomy): domain Bacteria; phylum Gemmatimonadota; class Gemmatimonadetes; order Longimicrobiales; family Longimicrobiaceae; genus Longimicrobium. The sequence continues at coordinate 585 of NZ_DASURI010000521.1, read as the reverse complement.
TCTCCTGCCGGCTGGCCCACCGCGTCCTCTGCGTGAGCCCTTCCCTGCGCGACGTCGCCCTGGCGGAGGGGCTGTGCCCGCCGGAGAAGATCACGGTCCCCGCCGGCGGCAGCGGGCAGGGGGTGGACGCGGCGGGCCGCTTTGACCCCGCGCGGCTCCCGGCGGGGACGCGGGCGTCCGTCCGTGCGGACTTCGGCATTCCCGCGGACGCCACGGTCGTCGGCTTCGTGGGGCGCGTCGTCCGTGACAAGGGCGTGGCGGAGCTGGCGGAGGCGTGGGCGGCCCTGCGGGCGGAGTTTCCCGGCGCGCGCCTGCTCCTCGTAGGCCCGTTCGAGCCGCAGGACCCCCTGCCGGCGGAGACGGAGGGGGCCCTGCGCGGCGACCCGTCCGTGGTCCTGGCGGGGGAGGACTGGGACACGCCGCGCCTGTACGCGGCCATGGACGTCGTCGTCCTCCCCTCGTACCGGGAAGGCTTTCCCAACGTCCCGCTGGAGGCGGCGGCCATGGAGCTGCCCGTCGTCTCCACCCGGGTCCCCGGCTGCGTGGACGCCGTGGCGGACGGCGAGACGGGCACGCTCGTCCCCC
>NZ_DASURI010000520.1:0-8053 GCF_036280135.1 Longimicrobium sp. | reverse complement strand
ATCTGGGGCCCGCCGGCGGACCGCGACGAGGCCATCCGCGTGCTGCGGCGCACGGTGGAGCTGGGCATCAACCTGATCGACACGGCGGACTCGTACGGCCCGGCCGTCAGCGAGGAGCTCATCGCCGAGGCGCTGCACCCGTATCCCGACGGGCTGCTGGTCGCCACCAAGGCGGGCCTGCTGCGCCCCGGCCCGGACCAGTGGGACCCCGACGGCCGCCCCGGGCACCTGCGCCAGGCGTGCGAGGACAGCCTGCGCCGGCTGCGGGTGGAGACGATCGACCTGTGGCAGCTGCACCGCATCGATCCCAAGGTGCCGGCGGAGGACCAGTTCGGCGTGATGGCGGACCTGCGCGCCGAGGGCAAGGTGCGCTTCCTGGGGCTGAGCGAGGTGACCGTGGAGCAGATCGAGGCCGCGCGCCGCGCCATTCCCGTCGCCACGGTGCAGAACCGCTACAACGTGGCGGACCGCGAGTGGGAAAGCGTGCTGGACCACTGCGAGCGCGAGGGGATCGGCTTCATCCCCTGGTTCCCGCTGGCGGTGGGCAAGCTGGCGGAGGCCGGCGGCCCCCTGGCCGAGGCGGCGGAGCGGCTGGGCGCGGCGCCGTCGCAGGTGGCGCTGGCGTGGCTGCTGCGCCGCTCGCCGGTGATGCTGCCCATCCCCGGCACGTCGCGCGTCAAGCACCTGGAGGAGAACGTCGCTGCCGCCTCGCTGGAGCTCTCCGACGAGGAGTTCCGCGCCATCGCGGCGTCCTGATCCATCGGCGCAGCCCCCGCCGGAGCGAATGATGTCGATTGCGGGTCTGATCCGGTGAGGCCGTCTCCCAGCCGGAGCGAATGAATTCGCCGCTGGAAAGGCACGAAGTCCGCCTGCGCGGACTGCCCAGCACAGGAATCACCATGTGCACCGGGGCGGACTTCGATGGCTCGAACGCGGCCGGTGTGCACAGAGATGGCGCGCGGCAGGAGCTGTCGGCGCAAGCCGAAAGGCACAAAGTCCACCTTCGTGGACTGCGGGGTTGACTTTTGTACACCATGTCCAGATCCTTGCGGCGGCCGGGAGTCGTTTCTTGTCCGCTGCCGATCTGGAGGTGGGATGGGAATCAACCATTCGAGCCGCGTGGAGGTGTACGTCCACGCGGTCTGGTCCACGTGGGACCGGGCGCCGTTCCTCACGCCCGCCGTGCGAGAACAGGTGTACCGCTGCATCCGCCGGGAGTGCTCGCTCCTGAAGACGGAGGTCATCGCGCTCGGCGGGATCGAGGACCACGTGCACGTGCTTCTGCGCCTGCCCGCGACCATCACGATCGCCGAGCTGGTGAAGCAGATGAAGGGCTCGTCGTCCCACCTGGCGAATCACCGGGTCCTGCCGCGCGGGTTCAAGTGGCAGGGCGGATACTCCGCGTTCTCCGTGTCCCGGCGCGCCGTACCGTTCGTGAAGGACTATATCCTGCGCCAGGAAGAGCATCATCGCGACGGGACCACGTTTGCCGGCGCGGAACCGGAGTGCTCAGTCCGCGAAGGCGGACTTCGTGCCTTTCCAGCGGCGAATTCATTCGCTCCTGGAGTGGGTCGGCCAAGAAGCTGAACATCCCCAACGGAGCCACATGGCCACGAACAACGAGGTGGTGATTCGCGCGGGGCGGGACAAGTACCGCACCGAGATCACCGCGGGCGGACAGACCCTCATCGCCGACGAGCCCGTGTCGGCCGGCGGGGCGGGGGACGCGCCCACGCCGTACGACCTGCTGCTGGGCTCCATCGGCGCGTGCACGGCCATGACCCTGCGCATGTACGCCGACCGCAAGGGCTGGCCCCTGGAGAGCGTCACCATCCGCCTGCGCACGGCCCAGAACCACGCGGCCGATTGCGTGGACTGCGTGGACAAGGCCGTGGGCATGCACCAGATCGAGCGCGAGCTGGTGCTGGAAGGCCCACTGGACGACGAGCAGCGCCAGCGCCTTACGCTCATCGCCGACCGCTGCCCCGTGAAGCAGACGCTGGAGCGTGGCATCAGCGTCATCCCCGCCCAGCCGGCATAGCGCGCGGTCCATCCAAAGCGGCGGACGCGCGCCGGCACTTCGTCGGGTCAGTAGCAGTTCGATCGATCCACGTACCGCTTGTTGCCGGACCGGGTGTAGGTGTAGCAGCCGCCGCGCGGGCCCAGGTGGTATCCGCGCGACGCGGCGCTGGACGGGCGTCGGCCGCGCTCCGGTGCCACCGTCGCGAGGGGCTGCAGCGGCGGCGGGGAATCCGTCCGCACGGCGTTGCTGGCACGGTAGACGTACTCGTCCCCCACGGAACCGGTGTAGATGCGCGCCCATCCGTTGGCGTCCCTGGGCCCCAGCTGCACCATGTCGCCGCGGTTCAGCTTTCGCACGACGGACGCGTCCTTGTCGGGCTGGGCGCGGACGTTCAGCGTCTCGTGGATGTAGAGCCAGTCCCGCGGCTCCGTCGCCGGCGCCGGGGTGGTGTCGGAGCTCGAGGTCGTGTCGGTGGAGAACGTGAACCGTGAAGCGATTTCGGCCGAGGGAGAGTCGTCCGCGTCGGCGCACGCGGTGAGGGCGAGGAGGATGACGAGCGCGAAGTGGCGCGGCGAGCGGCTGGCCTTGCGTGCGGTGGAACAAGGGCGTGGGATGAACGACATCAGGAGCGCTCCTTTGGGGAAGAGTATGAACGACAGGCCGGCATCTGTTTGTAGGGAGGGACACGCGCCGCGTCAATTCCTGGAGATCGCGCGATGAGCTTTGCATCCCCGCCGCAGGACCGCTGGCTGGAGGACTACGTGCCGGGTGACGTGCACGAGTTCGGCTCCATCGCCGTGGAGGAGGACGAGGTGCTGGCGTTCGGGCGGCGGTTCGATCCGCAGACGTTCCACACGGATGCCGCCACCGCCGCGCTGACGGAGTACGGCGGGCTCATCGCCAGCGGCTGGCACACGGCCGCGCTGATGATGCGGCTGTACGCGGACCACTATCTGTCGCACGTGGCCACGCTCGTTTCGCCCGGCGTGGACGAGCTGCGCTGGCTGCTCCCCGTGCGCCCCGGCGATGTCCTCTCCATTCGCGTGACGGTGCTGGAGGCGCGCCGTTCGCGCAGCAAGCCGGACCGCGGCATCGTCCGCTCCGCCATCGCCGTGCTGAACCAGCGCGGCGAGCCGGTGCTGACGGTGACGGCGATGAACTTTCTGCTGGGACGGCCGGAGGGCAGGGAATAGGGAATAGGGAATAGGGAATAGGGAATAGGGAATAGGGAATAGGGAATAGCGGGCACGGGATGAAGATCGTGCGGGTGTGGCGGAGGTCGAGATCCGCTGATAGTTCGTGCCTGCACCATGGGCGCGGAGCAGGAGATCCGCGCGCTCACGCCACGCTTGTCGTGCCGGGGCGCGCGGCCTACTGTAGGGCCACGCGGGCGGCGACGTACCGCCCATCCCACCCGTCGCGGGGCCCCTCCGCCCGCGCAATCCGCCCCCAATCCCAGCGGAGCGCCATGAGCCGGGTCGTCCTGTCCCTCGCACTCCTCGTCCTCGCTGCCGCCCCGCTCCGTGCCCAGCACGAGGGCCACGGCGCCGGCGCCGGCCCGGCCGCCACGGGGCTGGGCGAGATCGACTTTCCCACCTCGGCCTCGCCAGCCGCACACCCCGCGTTCGAGCGCGGCGTGCTGTACCTGCACAACTTCCACTATCCGCAGGCGGCCGAGGCCTTTCGCGAGGCGCAGCGGCTGGACCCCGGCGACGTCATGTCGTTCTGGGGCGAGGCCATGACGTACACGCACCCCGTGTGGAACCAGCAGGACACGGCGCAGGCCCGCGCCGCCCTCCGCCGCTTGGCGCCCACGTCCCAGGCGCGGCTGGCCCTGGCGCGAACGGAGCGGGAGCGGATGTACCTGCAGACGGTGGAGGCGTTGTACGGCGACGGCTCCAAGGCCGCGCGCGACACGGCGTTCAGCCAAGCCATGGAGCGGCTGCACGCGCGCTTTCCGGATGATGTCGAAGCCGCGTCGTTCTACGCGCTGTCGCTGCTGGGGCTGAACCAGGGCCAGCGCGAGACGGTGGCCTACGCCCGCGCGGCGGACGTCAGCGAGCCGCTGTTCCGCGCGCACCCGTGGCACCCGGGCGCGGCGCATTATCTGATCCACGCCGTGGACGCGCCCGAACACGCCGTCCGCGGGCTGGACGCGGCGCGCGCGTACGAGGCCATGGCGCCCCAGGCCGCGCACGCGCAGCACATGACGTCGCACATCTACATCGCCGTGGGCGACTGGGACAACGTGGTGCGCACCAACGTCGTCGCCCAGTCGCTGCCGCCGGAGGGCGCGGGGCCCATCCGCTGGGCGCACTACACGCAGTGGCTCATCTACGGGCTGCTGCAGCAGGGACGGAACGGCGAGGCGCGCGTGTGGCTGGATTCCATCGACGCGCAGCTGGCGCGCATCCCGGCCGGCGCGCCGGCCAATGCGGGTGCGCGCGGGTTCCTCGTCCCGCCCGCGGCGTGGTACGTGGTGGACGGGGCCGAGTGGAATTCGCCGTTCGCGCGGATGCGGGTGGACACGGCGCGCCTGGGCGGGAGCGCGTCGCCGCAGGAGTTCGCCGTGGGATACGCGGCGCTGCGGCGCGGCGACCTGGCCCTGGCCGACAGCATGATCGCGCGGCTGGCCGCCCGCGAGTGGCAGCCGGAGAACCGCAACAACTACACGTTTGCCGATCGCGGGTACACGCGGGTGATGGAGGGCACCCTTCGCGCCCTGCGCCTGCACGCCGCGGGGGATGCGGACAGCGCCGTCGCCCTGCTGCGCGCGGCCGCGGAGCTGGAAGCGTCGCTGCCGATGGCGTTCGGCCCGCCGGTGACCGTCAAGCCGCCGCGCGAGGTGCTGGGCGAGCTGCTGCTGGAGTTGGGCCGCCCCGCGGAGGCCGCCACGGAGCTGGAGCAGGCCCTGGCGCGCACGCCCGGCCGCGCGTCCGTGCTGCTGGCGCTGGCCCGCGCCCACCGCGCGCAGGGCCATCGCGACGCCGCCATGCGCCGCTACGCCGAGCTCGCCACCGCCTGGCAGCACGCGTCCGCCGATTCCCCCGCCGTCGCCGAGGTCCGCGCCGGCGCGGAGGGGCGCTGGGAGCGGTGACGGAGCCCGTCCTTCCACGCCGGCTCCGCGGCTGATCCTGCTTCTACGACAGGATTGGCACACGGCGCCTTCGGCGAACGGAGGTAACGGTAACTGCGCAACGGATCAAAAACCGTTGACTCCGTTCGCCGAAGGCGCCGTGTGAGATGCAGTTTACCCAGCCCGCGCGGTTGCCGTCCTTCCCTCCTCGTGCACAGTTTGCGCAAGGAGGGATTTGTTTTGCCGATTCCGCACCCGCACGCACGTCCTAATGCCGACGCACGACCCGAACTCGTTCCCCGCGGCGCAGCCGCTGGACGCGCATAACCGGCGGCTGCTGGAGAACGTCCACCCGCCCGCGTGGCAGAATCCCAAGCCCAAGGACCGCTATCACCTCGTCGTCATCGGCGGGGGGACGGCGGGGCTCGTGACGGCGGCCATCGCGGCGGCACTGGGCGCGCGCGTGGCCCTCGTGGAGCGCGCGCTCATGGGCGGCGACTGCCTGAACGTGGGCTGCGTGCCCTCCAAGGCCGTCCTGGCCGCCGCGCGCGGGTGGCAGGCCGCGCGCGAGGCCGCCGAGCGCTTCGGCGGGCCAGCGGTGAGCGGGGACGGGGACTTCGCGGCCGTGATGGAGCGCATGCGCCGCATCCGCGCGGACATCAGCCCCGTGGACGGCGCGCCGCGCTTTGCCGGCCTGGGCGTGGACGTCTTCCTGGGCCACGCGCGCTTCGTCAGCGACGACACGGTGGACGTCGGCGGAGCGCGGCTGCGGTTCGGGCGCGCGGTGGTGGCCACAGGCGGACGCGCCGCCATCCCGCCCATCGAGGGGATCGGCCAGGTGGCGTGCCTCACCAACGAGACCGTCTTCAGCCTCACGGAGCGGCCGGCGCACCTGGCCATCCTGGGCGGCGGGCCCATCGGCTGCGAGCTGGGACAGGCGTTCTCCCGCTTCGGCGCGCGCGTGACGATCATCGAACGCGGTCCGCGCATCCTGCCGCACGACGACCCGGACGCGGCGGCGGTCGTCGCCGACGCGCTGCGCCGCGACGGTGTCCACCTCCTGATGGACACAGGGATCGATTCCGCCGCGCCGGACGGGACGGGCGTCGTCCTCCACGCCACGCACGGGGGCAAATCGGTCGAGGTCCGCGCATCGCACCTGCTCGTGGCGGCGGGGCGCGCGCCCAACGTCGAAGGACTCGGGCTGGAGGCGGCGGGGATCGAATTCGATGCGCACGGCGTGACGGTGGATGAGCGGATGCGCACGTCCAACCCGCGCGTGTTCGCCATCGGGGACGTGGCGTCGAAGTACAAGTTCACGCACGCGGCGGACGCGCAGGCCCGGATGGTGGTCCGCAACGCCCTCTTCCACGGTCGCGGCAAGGCGGGCGACCTGGTCATCCCCTGGTGCACGTACACGTCGCCGGAGGTGGCGCACGTGGGCATCACGGCGGACGAGGCCGCGCGGCGCGGCGACGGCGTGCGGACCCTCACCATCCACCTGGACGACGTGGACCGCGCCCGGACGGACGGCGAGACGGAGGGCTTTGTCCGCGTGCACGTAAAGGCGGGGTCGGATACGATCCTGGGCGCCACGCTCGTCGCGCCGCACGCCGGCGACCTCGTCAGCCAGGTGACGCAGGCGATGACGGCGGGGATCGGGCTGGGAAAGATCGGCGCGACGGTGTTCCCGTATCCCACCGTGGCCGAGGCCCTGCGCCGCGCCGCGGACGCCCTGAACCGCGACCGGCTGACGCCGACCGCGAAGCGCGCCTTCCGCCTCTTCTTTCGCGCGACGGGGTGACGGCCCCGTCCACGGTGCGCACGGTGCGGGACGGGACGGCTCCATGCGCGCGGTCACCGCTCGTCAGCGGCGTGTTTGCGGGGCTCGAACCCCGATTGCCGCATGCGGATAGGCCGGTTATGGCGCGTTGCGTCCGCGCCCCGCAAACGTTACCATTGAGCACTCCATGAACCGACCCGAGGCGCCGCCGCACCGCGCCTCCCGGGCCCGCCTTGCATGATCCCGCTGATCCGCGTCATCGCGGTGAAGGCAGGCCGATGAGCATCGCCCTCCCATCCCGCTCCGTGCACGTTTCCATCGCTTCACTGGCGGACCCGCTCGACCACGGCGGCTGGTTCCACGCCAGCCCGGCCCTGCTGAGCGTCGTCTCGCCGTCCGGGCGCATCGTCACGGCCAACGCGTCCGCCGCGGCCGCGCTGGGCCGCTGCGCGGACGAGCTGGAGGGGGCGGACGTCCTGGAGACGTACCACGCCGAGGACCGCGCCGCCGCGCGCGCCGCCCTGGACGAGGCCCTGGCCGCGCCCGGCACGGACGTGCGCCGCGAGCTGCGCCGCGTTCGCGCCGACGGCGGCGAGCTGTGGGTGGACGAGACGTTCCGCGCCCTGGAGCACGGGAGCGCGCCCGTGGTGCTGGTGCACACGCAGGACGCTGCGGAGCGCCGCTCGGCGGGCGAGGCCCTGGCACGGTCCGCGTCGCTGCTGGCGGCGGCCCTGGAGTCCACGGCGGACGGCATTCTCGTCGCGGACCTGCAGGGCAACGTGGCCCTGTGGAACCAGCGCTTTCGGGAGATGTGGAACATCCCCGAGGAGGTGCTGCGCGAGGGCAACGGCTGGCGGGTGCTGGAGATGGCCGCCGCGCAGGTGCGCAGCCCCGAGGCGCACGACGCCGCCGCGCGCGCCCTGCTGGCCTCGCCCGAGGAAGAGGCCGCGCGGCTCGTGGAGCTCGTGGACGGGCGGTGGTTCGAGCGCGTCTCGCGGCCGCAGCGCATCGGCGGGCGCGTGGTGGGGCGCGTGTGGAGCTACAGCGACGTCACCGAGACCAAGCGGGCCGAGTCCGTGCTGCGGGCCAGCGAGGAGCGCTACGCGCTGGCCATCGAGGGCGCCCTGGAGGGGATCTGGGACTGGGACCTGGAGCGCGACCGCATCTACCT
>NZ_DASURI010000519.1:0-10481 GCF_036280135.1 Longimicrobium sp. | reverse complement strand
TGACGGTGGTGGGCGCCGCCACGCCCTTGGCCATCGCGCGCAACACGCAGATGCGCACGGACCCGTCGCACGAGCGGCAGGCGCTCATGCCCGAGATCGCGGCCGTGCCCAACATGAAGCTCACGGACGCCGCCGTGGGCCAGGCGTGGCGCGAGGCCCGCGTGGACGTGGCCGAGACCAGGGCCAGCGACCGCGACACGGTCATCCAGCGCAACGTGCAGCGCTACTCGTCGTACAACATTCCCCGCGACCTCGCGGAGGACATCTACGACATCGCGCTGGCCGAGAACATCGACCCGGACCTGGCGTTCGGGCTGGTGCGCACGGAGAGCGCGTTCAAGAACAGCGCGACGAGCCACGTGGGCGCCATCGGCCTCACGCAGCTCATGCCCGCCACGGCCCGCTGGCTGCAGCCGGACGTGACGGCGCGCGACCTGCGCGACCAGCGCACCAACCTGCGCATCGGGTTCAAGTACCTCAAGGACCTGATCCGCAAGTACGACGGCGACCACGAGCTGGCGCTGCTGGCGTACAACCGCGGCCCGGGCACGGTGGACCGCATCCTCAAGCGGGGCGGCAACCCGGACAACGGGTACCCCGACATGGTGCTCCGCGACGCCACCCCCGACGCCCACCCCACGCCCGTGGAGTGATCGCCGGACGGGGAGGAACGGGCGGATGACGACGGAAGCCGGCTCTCGCGAGAGAGCCGGCTTCTTTTCGTTGAACCATCACCGAGCCGGAGCGGCTGAAGCCGCCGCAACGACAGCGGAAAGCCTCACGAACTGCCGTGAGGCTTCAACAACATGAACCCCGCACCGGTATACATCTGCCGACCTCCGCTGGGGCAGTCCGCGCGGGCGGACTTCGTGCCTTTCCAGCGGCGAATTCATTCGCTCAGGCCTGGGGCCGGCGATCGCCCCGTTCAGGTCGCACTCGCCCTCAGCCGCTCTGGCCGAAAGCCTGTCCCTCCGCCCGCCGCTCGCCCAGCATCTCCTCCATGCGCGACAGGCAGCGCGAGAACTTCTTTCCGTACGACCCGCCCAGCCATTCCGCGGGAAACAATCCGCCCAGCCCGCCTTCGCCCGTGGCCGCGAAGGGGACGGCGTTGTCGTAGAGCTTGTCCACGAAGTGCACCCAGCGCAGGCCGTCGTACAGGTGCGTCATGGGCCGCACGCCGTCCACCAGCAGCTCGTCCACGGCCTCGGCCACGGCGTGGTAGCGGATGGGGTGGATGTCGCTCAGCCCGTGCATCAGCGCGTCGAAGGAGACAGCCAGGGCACGCGCACCGGCGGCGGCCCGGGCGCGGACCATGGTCTCGGCGTCCAGGAAGTACGAGCGGTCCGGGTCCGCCTCGAACCGGCGATGCCGATAGTCCGCGCCCTCCACGCGCAGCACCTCGAACGCGGACGACAGCTCCTCGATCTCCAGCGCGAAGTTCTTCTGGTCAAAGCGGCCGCGGCCCAGCTCGTCGGGGATGGTGTTGGACGTCGTGGCCACGCGCACGCCATCCGCCAGCGCGCCGCGGAGAAAGGCGATGGCCAGCTTGAGGTTGCCAGGGTCGTCCAGCTCCCACTCGTCCACGGCCACCAGGCGCATGCCGCGGAACGCCTCGCGCGCGCCGTCCACCCCCAGCAGGCCGATGGCGTACACCAGCTCGTCAAAGCTCAGGTAGGCGCTGGGCGTGGGCGACGCGTGCCACAGCGACGCCAGCAGGTGCGTCTTGCCCACGCCGAACCCGCCGTCCAGGTACACGCCGCTGCCCCGCGCCGGCCCGCCCAGTGCCGCGCGAAACCGCGCCCATCCGCCCTGCGCGGCCTGCAGCTCGGCCGCCACCTCGCGCAGACGGCGCACGGTGGCGGCCTGCGAAGGGTGGTCGGGGTCCGGCTGGTAGTCGTCGAAGCGCTTGGCCGCAAAACGCGGCGGCGGGACGAATCCCGCCACCAGCTCCGCCGCGTCGGGGCGGGCGGGAATGGCGGACAGCAGCTGGTTCAGGTCGAGCAAGGCGCGGCGTTCCTTTCAGCGCAAGCGGTTGGGCGCGCGAAACATATCGTCCCCGCCCGCCGCCACAAGCGCCAACCTGCGCGCAGCGGTGGAGCAATCGCCCGAATCGCGCCCTCAACGGCGCAAAATACGCTGGCTAACAGCGTATAACCATCCGTTTCCTTGCGTGGACCTGTGTCCTCGCAGCATCTTCCGCGTCCCACGCCGCTCATGGCGGTATGTCGACGAACGTCACAAAAGGAGAACAGAAGATGACACGCATCGCTCTCGATGACCTCGTGGTGACCTCGTTCATCACGGACGACGAGCCGGCCAGCATCGCCGCGGTCGCCGCGACCATCCGCTTCGGCTGCATCTGCACCGCCGACTTCAGCACGTGCTCGCGGACGAGCCCGCAAGGCGGCTGCGACACCAGCGTGCAGTGCGTCACCGGCTGAACCGGGAAGAGCCGGCCCCGTGACAGGGGGCCGGCTCCTCGTATCCAAACGCTTCATCCTCCGCCCACGGCGCGGACCGCGATCGCGTGCTACCAGACGGCCAGGCTGGACAGGCTCAGCGTGGCGCCAATCGTCAGCTCCAGCGACTGGCCGGGCCGCACGCGCACGGGCGGGCTCAGGTACCCCTGCGAGCTGCCGACGGGATCCGCGAAGATCCGCACGTCCGCCATGTCCCCGTTCATGTCGCGCGGCAGGCGAAAGCGCTGCGTGGACAGCCCCGTCACCATCCCCAGCCGCGCGCGCACCCCGGACTGCACCACGTACAGGTTCATGTCCAGGAAGTTCTGGTTCGCCACCACCACCATGGGCGGCGGCGTCCGCTTGCCCAGCGACGGCTTGGTCCCGCGTCCGCCGGCCGTCGCGCATCCGGCGGCGGAGATCCACAGGACCAGCGCCGCGCGCATCCAGTGCCGCGTCATCATCGGGACTTCCTCCGTCCAGCGGCCCGCGGGGCGTCCGGCCGGAGCGCCGCCATGATCTCCGTCCCTCAATCTACATGCCGCACGCCCGGTGAATGACGATGACGCGCGGCATCGGAAGATGATCCACCGGACGCACGAAGGCCCGCGGAAAGAATCCGCGGGCCTTCCGTGATTCCGGCGCCGCGCGCGTGGGTTACTGCACCACGACCGTGCTGGTCTGCGCCACCGTGCGCGTCCCGCCGACCTCGTTGATGACGGTGAACGTGTAGGTCCCCGCCGTCAGCCCGGTCACGGCGCCCTGGTAGTTGTTGTTGGTGATGATCTGCGTGCAGATGCCGCCCGTGGACGCGGCCGTCACCGTGACCGTGACCTCGTTCTTTCGCGTGGTCTGCGCGGCGTTCACCGCGTAGCACGGCGTGGGCGTGGTGATGCTGCCCGTGAAGCTGATGCTGCCCGTGCCGCCCGTGGCCGTGGCCGGCGTCTCCTCGCTGTAGCTCTGCGCGCTGCTGAACGTCAGCTGGGCGGAGGACCTGGCGAAGCTGGGCTCCGCGGGCGTGGCGACGAACTCGTTGGACGCGGTGGGGGCTCCGTCGCAGGCCGCGGTGGCGGCGAGCATCGCGATCGTCATCAGCCCCTTGGAAATCGCCTTCATCGTGTCCTCTCCAGGTTCGTCGGTCGGGTTGCGGTGTGCCGCGCCGTCCTCACGTCGCGGCCTGCTGTCCGTTCCGGCGGCGTCCCGCCGGTGCGTCCGGGCCCGGATTGCGCCTGTCATGGCGTGGCGGGAAGCGTTGGCAAGAGCCAGACCAGAATCACGGGATATTTTCATCGTAAACACATCCTCAGAAACGCTTTAGACTAAATCACCCAGGAATTTAGAGGGATTTTTCACGCTTGAAGCACGATCTCATCCAATCGCTTGATGCGCTGGTACTTGGGACCGTCATGTCCCTTCCTGGACGCACAAGGGCCCGCGGACGGATCCGCGGGCCCTTGATGTCCGGAACGGGAGGTTCCTTACTCGACCACGACCGCGTTGGTGTAGGCCGGGGTGCCGTTGTGCGTGATCGTGAAGGTGTACAGGCCGGGCTCCAGGCCGCTGACGCTGCCCTGGTAGTTGTAGTTGGTGATCACCTGCGTACAGATGCCGCCCGCGTCGGCCGTCCTCACGTTGACGGTGACCACGCTGCTGCGCGCGGTGTGCGAGGCGCTCACTTCGTAGCAGGGCGTGGGCGTGGTGATGCTGCCGGCGAAGTTGATGCTGCCCGTGCCGCCACTGGAGGACGGCGGCGTGGCGGTGGTGCCGCGGGCGCTGCTGAACGTAAGGGTGCTGCTCGATGACTGCGCGAATGCCGGCCCGTCGACCGTCGAGACGAACTCGTTTGACGCCGTGGGGGCTCCGTCGCAGGCCGCGGTGGCGGCAAGCATGGCGATCGTGAGCAGCCCCTTGGTCATCGCGTTCATCGTGCTTCCTCCAGGTTCGGTCGGTTGCGCTCTGCCGCGCCGCCCTCGCGTCGCGGCCTGCTGTCCCTTCCGGCGGCGTCCCGCCGGTGCATCCGGGCCCGGTTTGCGCCAGTCATGGCGTGGCGGGAACCGTTGGCAAAAGGCGGACCAGAAGAACGACAATCCAGCGCGAACCAACTCAAACGCGGACATACACTTACGCACCTCCCAACCGTCAACCACACACGTGCATGCCCGGAAGTGAATAGAAAGCAGGATATCTTTCCCTATGCGAATGCCAGGGAGCAACTTAAAAGATCACATAGGGTCGCTGGGTTATTTACCGCGCGGATGACGCGAACCGGACCGATGGAGTATGGCGAAGGCGCGAACGGAACGATCCACCCCCGCGCCGGTTGGGCGCGGGTGGTGATTCGAGTCGGCGACGTGTCCGAGCGGTCGGCGGTCAGCCCGTGGTGGATGCGCCGGCGACCTCGGCGAGCTGCTCGGCGGTCAGGCGGTAGGTGTACCACTCGGTCATGCGGCGGGCGCCCAGCTTGTCGTAGAAGTCGATGGCCAGCTGGTTCCAGTCCAGCACCACCCACTCCATCCGTCCGCACCCGCGCCGCAGCGCCTCTGTGGCCAGCGCGCGAAAGAACGCGCGGCCCAGCCCGAAACGCCGCGCCTCGGGGATGACGAACAGGTCTTCCAGGTAGAGCGTGGGAAGCGCCAGGAACGACGAGTACGTCTCCAGCACGATGGCGTACGCCACGGCGCGCCCGTCCAGCTCCCCAAGGAACACGCTGATGCGCGGCCGCTCGCCGAACGCGTCCGCCACCAGCCGACCGCGCGCCTCGGGCGTGGGGCGGTCCAGCTTTTCGTAATCCGCCAGCGCGTCGACCAGCGCGAGGAACGTGTCGGCATCCGCGGCGGTCGCGGGACGGATGGTGATGCGGTCGGACATCGGCGTCGTGCGTGTCGGCGGATGGGCGATTCGGGAGCGCGGCAATCTATCCCGCACGATCCGGGAGGGAAGATGAGCCTGCAAGACCGTTGATTCCTGAGGGGCCTTCACGGAACCCGACCGCGCGCGGATGCCCGCGGCCCCGAAGGATCTCGCCTGCCCTCGCACGGGCCAGGCTACGGGACGGATGCTCGACGCGCGGTCTTCAGCGAGTGTGCAGACCCTCTGCTATGGAGAGGAGATCCTTCGGTCGGCGCCAGAGCCTTCGCGCGGATCTGGATCACGCGGCGCCTCCCTCAGGAAGTCAAAGGGAGAGTCGGTGCACCCCAAGGAGATGTCCGTACAGTTCTCCCCCGCTCCGCGAGGGCAGCGGCCGGGGGTGGGGGCTCTCCGCGGCCGGCAGACACTCGCCGACGTGCCCTGGCCGTCCCGCATCTCCGCGTCTGCCAATCTCATCGAGTGTCTGAACGTTTGACACCCGCCCTCCTCTTGGCTAAATTCAATGAGAACGATTCTCAATCGCGAGGAGTAGCCTTTGATCCAGGCGGCACAGTCGGCCGTCGCGGCGAAAGACACGCTGCGGCACATCAGCGAGACGGAGCGCGGAGAGCGTGCGCGGCGAGCCGCCGCGGGCGCGCTGGTGCTGCGCGTCGTGGAGCTGGCCGCCACGGAGGCCCCGGACGAGTTCACCCTGCGACGCGCCCAGGCGGAAGTGGCGGGGCTGGAGAAGAGCGCGGAAAAGAGCATCCTGCTGCGCGCCCTGCGCGTGCTGGAGGAGGGCGCGCCCGCCGCGCGCCTGTCCGCGTCCATGGTCTCGTACGCGTGCGAGCTGGAGAAGACGCGCCGCCTTCCCGAGGCCGACGCCGCCATCACCCTGGCGCTGGCCCTGGACGAGGGCAGCGGCGCCACGGCCCTGCACGCCGCCCGCCTGGCCCGCAAGATGGGCGACCGCCAGCGCGCGCTGGTTCTCTACTGCGCCGCCCGCGACCTGGACGTGGCCAACGGGCAGATCGCCCGGCTGGCCGAGGTGGGCGAGGCCGTGGTGTCGGATGATGCCGAGCGCCGCCTGGGCCGCGTGATTCGCCGCGCCCTGCGCGCCGGCGACGCCGAGAGCGCCGCCGTGGGCCTGGAGGAGCGCGCCGCCCTGCGCCGCGCCGCGGGCGACAAGGCCGGCGCCGCGCGCGACCTGTGCGTGGCCACCGTGCGCTACACGGACCCCGTGGACCGCGCCCGCGCCGCGCACGAGCTGGCCGGCGCCGCGCTGTCCCTGGGCGACGCCGACGCCGCGCGGCAGGCCCTGCTGGTGGCGCTGGCCTGGGGCGACGCGCCGCAAAAGGACCACGCCCGCAGCCGCCTGCACACGCTGTCGCGCGACCTGGGAGACCAGGTGGGCACGCGCCGCTGGCGCTCGTTCCAGCGCCCGTCGCTCGTCTCGCTCAGCGCATACCGGCCTAAGCCGGTGACCCGCTCCGCGTTGGCGCCGCGGCTGCTGGCCTGGCGCGAGTCCCTGGGCGAGCGCGCCGCGAGTTGAATCTTCCGCGATCCGCGGACGAAGAGCGGGGCGCCCGGCACATGGCCGGGCGCTCCGCTTTCGTGTTGCGCATTGCCAGATTGCGTCATCCTGGGGAGCCGCCGCGTAGACCCTCGTCCCTGCGTGATCGGTGGCGGCGACGAGGGATCTTGCCCGCGAAGCTTCAAGGCGACCCTCGTGCACGAAACCCCGCCTCCGAGTCTCGCAAACAAGATCCTTCGGTCGCGCCAAGGTCCTTCGTGCGTTCACGTTCGCGCGGCGCTCCCTCAGGATGACGCAGCGCGGGCGCAGGTTCCAACAGCCATCCTTGGGCTTCAAGGCTCGCCGCCTGGCTCGAATCCGTGATGAAAACGGGGGCGCCGGGCGATGTGCCCGGCGCCCCCGTCGTTCATCCGCGTGGAGCGGCGTCAGCGCTTGCCGTAGACGCCGATGCCGAACGCGCACGGCTCCACGGAGCAGGCCGCCATCTCAACCTTGAGGCTGTAGGTCTGGCCGCGCTCCACCTCCACCATCACCATGGGGACGTCGTCCGTCTCGTAGTCGCTGTCCACGTCGTCGCCGCCGGACGTGGTGAGCGCCAGGTCCAGGTCGCTGCAGTCGCCGTCGCAGACGCCGATGATGATGTACGTCATGCCGCCCTCGAGCTCCAGCTCGTACTCGTCGCTGGCGCCCTGGCCCAGCTCGCCAGCAACGATGTCGTCCTGCAGGCGAAAGCCCTCGTTGCCCACCAGCACGGCGGCCGAGTCCAGTTGGGTGCGGATGACCTCGGGCTGCGCGTGCGCGGGAGCGGCGAACAGAAGCGCGGCGCCCATGGCGGCGAGCGCGATGACCGGCAGTTTCATGGGGGGTCTCTCCCGATGTCGGGGGGGAAGCGTGTCCGCCGGGCGGGATGCCCGGCATGCGTGCGCCAGGAGGGGGGTCGCGGCGCGGTGGATCGTCACAACCGTACGATCAACAGTAGCAAGCAGATGAACGCCAAGCAAGACCGTCCGGACGGCCGCCCGGCTCCCCCTTGCTGCTACTCGGCGGCGTAGTACCGGCGCACGTCAGCCAGAGTTCCGTGTCGATTCGCCGCGTCCCGGATGCAGGGTGACGTCGCGGTTCAATCCCAGCCGCTGCTGCACGTCGGGCGACGAGCCTTCCGGCGGGATGCCCAGCCGCATCCGCGTGTCGCGCCACTTGAGCTTGAGGTCTTCCCACCCCTTGCGCGGCGGCTCGTACCCGAACGCCCGCCAGCGCCCCGGCGGCACCTTTCCCTTGGTCCGCACGTGGTCCACGAACGCGTCCGTCCACGCGTCGAACGCCGTCATCACGTCGCGCTCGCGGACCATGTCCTCGGCCTGGTTGTCTGCGTAGGGCACGCCGGCGCCGCTCCGGGCGTAGCGCCAGAGGGCGTCGGGCACCTCCACGCCGCTGTACCGGCACTGCCACACGAGCGGCGCGTACGCCTGCCGGTCGTCGTGGAACGGCTCCTCGTCCACGGGGAACCACTGCTTGTGGCGCAGCTTCTTGGGCCGGCCGTCGTCGTCCACCTCGTTGGCGCCGTCGTCGCCGTAGCAAAAGAAGGCGGCCGTGCGCCCCTCCAGGTGGTTGACGGACAGCTCCGCCCACTCCGGGGCGTGCTCCAGGCGCATGGCCATCTCGGGGTTCTTGTGGCCGATGCGCGTCTCGTCGGGGTTGCCGCCGCTGGCGCACACCAGCCGGTCGAACAGGAGCTTGAGGTTACTGGGCGGCCCGTACCAGTTCACGGGGCCGATGAACGCCCACGCGTCCGCCAGGTCCAGGCGCGCGTACAGGTCCAGGTCC
Source organism: Longimicrobium sp. (assembly GCF_036280135.1). Lineage (GTDB taxonomy): Bacteria > Gemmatimonadota > Gemmatimonadetes > Longimicrobiales > Longimicrobiaceae > Longimicrobium. The sequence continues at coordinate 1,817 of NZ_DASURI010000519.1, read as the reverse complement.
CACATGAGGTCCGGTTCGGCCTTGTCGTCCTTTGCGTAGCAGTTGCACGGCCACACGCACAGCGCCATGGACGTGCTGACGCAGGCGTTGCAGCTCTGGATGCGGGCGCGGCCGTAGACGTTGCCCAGGTCCTCCAGGTCGATCTCCCAGTCGGCGGGCAGGCGGTCGGCCATGCGCAGCATGAGCATGCGGCTCTTGCTGTCCACGCCCGGGCAGTTGTACTGCCGCCGCTGCGATCCGCTGATGAGCAGCACGCGAAAGGGCCGCTGCTCGGTGGGGAGGCGGCCGTTGGCGTCGTCGGGCTTCATGGGAGGTGCCGGTCCGGGGTGGGCTGATGCAAAGCCTGCACAACGATGGGCGAGGATCGTGCCGGGACCCGCATCCGCTTCGAGCCGACGAGCGCATGCACTTGGCCAGAGCGACTGAAGTCGCCGCAACGACAGCGGAAAAGCCTCGCAAACTGCGCGAGGCTTCAACTGCGCGAACGCCGCCTCGATGTACACGCGCCGGCTTCCGCTGGGCAGTCCGCGCAGGCGGACTTCGTGCCCTTCCAGCGGCGAATTCATTCGCTCCGGCTGGGAGACGGCCTCACCGGATCAGATCCGCAATCGGCATCATTCGCTCCCGGCGTCCGCCACCCTCCCCCGCGAACGGGCCGGGAGAGGGTGCACGGCGCGACGTCGAAATCAGCAGCCGCAGGTGCGGGTGGCGGGCTGCGGGACGCAGTACTCGCCCGCGTTCACCGAGTAGCACTGCGTGAGGGACAGGGCGGCAAGGCTGTCGAAGTCACCCTCGCCGGCCTCGAACCCCTCGACCTGCAGATTTTCCACGCTGAGCTTGAGCTTGGCCATGTGAGCCTCCTTGGGAGATGGACGGATCGACGGCAGTGCGGCCGATCCTTATGTTTATCGACGCATAATGTACGATAATGCCCATTCGTACAAGTGAGACGTATCCTCGACCCTGATGGCTGGCGCGGATCTCCGTCCGGGAGGACAGTGCGTCGGATGCACAGGAGGAGGCGCGAAGGGGGCCTGGGAATGGAAAGGAGGCGTCCACGCCGCCGTTGCGTGAGGGATGCGCGCCCGCAGGGCCGAGACGCCGGAGCGGCGGGGCAACAGCAGTACCGTTGCCCTGACGCGGAGAAGGCTCGGCGCCGTTGGCAACGGTTGTATTGTTGCCTACGGCGCGCGCAGCCCGGCCCGGAGCGCAGCGGAGGGACACGCCCGAATCCTGCAGTGCTCGTCCCCGTTCCTCACGGACGACAGCGGCCAAACCTGTCCCCCCGTGCGCATCTGCGTTACATTACCGGGCTCAACAGGGAACGCAGAACGATGGCAACGCTACCGCACAACCGACTGATCGCCGTGCCCGCCGGCGGGCCGCCCGAGATCGCCGAGCCCGGGCACGAGGAGCACCGCAACCCCGGCACGGAGCTGGACCTGGACTGGGTCGAGGCCGTGCGCGTGAACCGCAGCGCCGTGGAGCGCCGCGCGTCCACGCTCCCCGCCCGCCGCACGGTCAAGAAGCAGTGGCAGGCCGCGTGGCTGCTGCGCGCCATCACGTTGATGGACCTGACCACGCTTTCCGGCGACGACACGCCCGGCAACGTCCGGCGCCTGTGCGCCAAGGCCCGCCAGCCCGTGCGCCCCGACATCCTGGAGGGGCTGGGCGTGGTGCACCTGCCCATCCACACGGCCGCCGTGTGCGTGTACCACTCGCTGGTGCCCACGGCCGTCGAAGCCCTGGAAGGCTCCGGCATCCCCGTGGCCGCCGTGTCCACGGGCTTTCCCGCGGGCCTGTCGCCGTGGCAGCAG
>NZ_DASURI010000518.1:0-4914 GCF_036280135.1 Longimicrobium sp. | reverse complement strand
CTGATCTTCGAGAACTGCGCGGTGCCCCGCGAGTGCGTGCTCGGGGCCGTCGGCAAGGGTTACAAGGTCGCCATCGAGACGCTCAACGAGGGCCGCATCGGCATCGGCGCGCAGATGATCGGCATTGGCCAGGGCGCGCTGGACGCCACCATCAAGTACGTGCAGGAGCGCGAGCAGTTCGGCAAGCGCATCGGCGACTTCCAGGGCGTGCAGTTCCAGATCGGGCAGATGGCCACGGAGCTCGAGGCCGCGCGGCTGATGGTGTACAACGCCGCCCGTCTCAAGGACGCCGGCCAGCCGTTCCTGCAGGAAGCCGCCATGGCCAAGCTGTTCAGCAGCCAGGTGGCGCAGCGCATTGCCAGCACGGCCATCGACCTGTTCGGCGGATACGGCTTCACCCGCGAGTACCCGGTGGAGAAGTTCTACCGCGACAGCAAGATCGGCACGATCTACGAGGGCACCAGCAACATGCAGCTGCAGACCATCGCCAAGAACCTGATGAAGTAAGGTCAGACAGTAGATCAATGAATGGCGAAAAGCCCCGACGGGACTCTCCCGTCGGGGCTTTCGTTTCCGCCTGCACAGTCGCAGATCTGGAGTCTACTAACGTTTGACGCAGACTCGTCGAAGTGAGGGGAACAGCAGGACGCAACGCATGCCGGGCGGGCAGGGAGGGTTGCAGCCGCTGGCCTTGGCAGAGGTGGCTGTGCTTTGGTCGAAGCTTTCCGCACCCTCCAAGTTCAATGCTCCCGCGTCGTCATCCGTGACGTCCAGCATGAACTCAGCCCCTTTCACAACGGTAGGATAGCGGTCTGCGAGCTTCTGGAGCTCCTCGAGGAACTTAGCTAGTTCGTTCCGTGAAATGAGATCGTCGTCCTGCATCATAGTGCCTCCAGTAATGTGAAGGAAAATGCCACCCGTACTGCCTCAACGGGGGGCAGGGTGTTCGGCCAGTGTCACGGGGGGCGGAGCGGGCACCACAGCCTGTTCAGCTGGTTCATCCGGCGCACCGATCCCGAAGCCAATGCGCAGTGTGCTCGTCCACAGATCCATGGACGCAGGCCCACCTGCTGGAGGAGGGATGAGCTTATCCCCAGTCCAGTCCAGGCTCGGAAACCTTGTGTAGCGGACCGAGTTCTCGATGAAGAATCCCGCACTCCCGAAGGACAGGCCCACCGCTAAGCTCGTACCTACATGATACCCGGTCCCAGTGACTTTCAGGACCTGAGCTGACTCGGGGGATTGTGCAACGGTTGCGCGGAAATCGTGTAGCTGCGACAGCCCAATACCTAACCCAAGGCTGGTACTCGGAGTAATGCTCCCGAAGGATGGAAGCACCACATCGTAGTGCTTTGAAACGGTAGGTAAGGCGTGGATAGATCCCCTAATGTCCAGTGATTCATCTTCGGCTTCGAACCCAGTGAGTATGTCAAAGCCCACCGTGATCCCCAGATCCGGATTGTTCAGCGCGAACCCGAGTTGCTGAAGGTCGCCATTGCCCTTCAAGGCATCACTGTGGATGAATCCTGTGGGGGCAAAGAAAACCAGTCCAGCGTCAAACCCGGAGGCAAACTTGCCCAGAGTTGTGAAAATGGAAGCTGCTTCCTGTGCTTGGGATGGCCGCGGCGCGAGGAATTGGACGATAGTTGCCAATAGAACGATTCGTTGTACCGCCGGCATCAGTGACATGAGGGCCTCCGTCATAAATCTGGTTTCGGCTGGGGATCTCGCGTGATTCGCTATCATCCCGTGACTACGCCCTTTTAGATGAACTCAGGCCTCCATTTTCCCCCACTGTGTTTCATTGGAACTGTAATGATCGCGGAATCAGCCACGGATCCACCCGCGAGTACCCGGTGGAGAAGTTCTACCGCGACAGCAAGATCGGCACGATCTACGAGGGCACCAGCAACATGCAGCTGCAGACCATCGCCAAGAACCTGATGAAGTAAGGTCCTGCGGTGGATGGACGACGATCGGGGCCCCGGCAGCTGCTGCCGGGGCCCCGATTCGTATTCGCCGGACGCGTCATCCCGAGAGGCTGCCTGGAATCGCGTCCGCGATGCGTCCTATCGAGAGGCTGTTTGGAACCGCGTCCACGATGCGTCATCCTGAGGGAGCGCCGCGCATACCGTGAATGCACGCGGGACTTTGGCGCGACCGAAGGATCTTGTGTGCGAGACTCGGAGGCGGATGCCGTGCACGAAGGTCGCCCCCGAGCTTCGCGGGCAAGATCCTTCGTCGCCGCCATGGATCACGCACCGGCAAGGGTTTGCGCGGCGGCTCCTCGGGATGACGCGTCTGGCCGATCCGCGTTCTCCGATGACGATCGGGCAGAGGGATCGGGCGATCCCGCTCACGACATCACGTCGCCGTCCGTCACTGCAGCAGGCCGGAGAAGGCGGCCCGCTCGCGGAGGACCCGCTGCTCCCGCGCCCGCGCCGACTGGACGGCGGCGGCGTTCACCCTGGCCGCCAGCTCGCTGCTGCGGTGCGCCTCGTCCTCGCGCTGCCAGAGCAGGTCGTCTCCGCCGCCGGGCCGCACCCACGGGTCCACGCGCACCAGGTGACGGTGAAACGCCAGCAGCGCATCCGCGTGCGGCGCCGCGTCCGCCGCCGCGCTCCCGAACTCGGGCGGAAAGAGGCCGCGGACGTCCTCCACGGGCATCCCCGCCTCCCGCGCCAGCGCCGCCATGTGCTCCTCCACCCAGGCGGCGGACCCCTTCTCGATCTCCGCGATGGCGGCGGCGCGGCTCTCCAGGTACCTGCCCACCGCGGGGTGCGCGCGGGCGTTGGCCTGGTAATCCACCGTTTCCATCGCCGCGGGCGGGTTGTGGGCCGTGGCCCCGTGCCGCTGCAGGATCTGCCGCTCCCACGTCCACCGGTCCGCCAGCATCCGGCCGACGGCCCAGACGCGCTTGGCCGGCTCCGTGGTGGGCGCGGGCCGGCCGGCGCTCCCCTTCACCAGGGTCGTGGCCAGCGTGTCCTGCACCCACACGAACACCTTTCGCGCGTGCTCCTTTTCGCGCTTGACCTCCGCGGCCTGCAGGGCGCGCTGGTCGGCGCCGCGGTATTGCAGGTAGATCCCGCGGCAGAGGAAGAACAGCCCCGCCAGGACGACGACCCACCCGGCGGCGCCGAGCCATCCGCCGACCGTCCGCCACCAGGGACGCTCCGGCGGCGGCGCCGGGCGGGGCGGCAGGGGCGCGTACTGCATGGGCGCGGTTGTCTCGATTGGAGCGGTCGGCGGAGCGACGGCACCGGGTGAGAGCGGCGCGCCGCACGCGGGGCACGCGTGGGAGCGGGCGGGGACGGCGGCGCCGCACGCGCGGCAGGTGGTCAGGGCCATGTCTCGAGGGAGCGCAATCCAGGGTTCCAGCCATTGTCCAGCGGCCACGGGGCTCCCATGCGGGAGCCCTGTGAGATCGTTCTGCGATGCGGATCAGGCCAGGCCGCGCTCCTCGGCCGGGGCGGGGCCGCCGCGCACGGCGGTCTCCCGGCTGGGCGCCGTCACCATGAAGAAGCGGTGCTGCAGGAACGCCGCGGCCACGCCGCCCAGCAGGGGCCCCACCCAGTACACCCAGTGCGCGCCCCACTGGCCGCCCACCAGCGCGGGGCCCAGCGCCCGCGCCGGGTTCATGGCCGCGCCCGTGATGGGGCCCGTGGCCATGATGTCCAGCGCCACCGTCAGGCCGATGGCCATGGGGTAGACGGACCGGGGTGCCCGCGCGTCCACGGCCGTCCCGAAGATCACCAGCACCAGCAGGAACGTCGTCACGGCCTCCACCGCCGCGCCGCCCAGGGGATGCACGTTGGACGACATGGCCGGCGTGCCCGCCGCGACCGCCTCGAGCCCGAAGAGAAAGCCCACCAGCAGCGACGCCAGGACGGCGCCGGCCACCTGCGCGGCCACGTACTGCGCGCCACGCGCGGGCGTCATCCGCCCCGTGGCCACGAAGCCGGCCGTGACGGCGGGGTTGAAGTGCGCGCCGGAGAGGGCGCCCAGCGCGGCCACCATCACGGCGATGGTCAGCCCGTGCGCCAGCGCGACGGTGGTGAGCGACGCGGTGCCGTCCGCGCCCGAGATGGCGTCCAGGTTGATGGACAGGATGCCGATGAAGCACAGCGCGAACGTGCCGATGGCCTCGGCCGTGAGGGCGCGGGACGGATTGTCGCTCATGGTCGGGAGGAGTGGGTGCGGGTGCGGTGGTGGCGCGGAGGGACGGAGCCGGACGTCGGACTGTACCCGCGGGGCCGCCCGGCCGTCAAGCATCATGAACGGAGGGGCCGGGCGCGCCATCGGACCGTGACACGGCCGCGACGTTTGTAACGATCGTAAAATTCCATCGTTACAGGCAAAACCCTGGCATCCGGGATGCACCTTGATTATGGATTGAAACGGCACGGTAACGCATTCGTCACCGCCCCGTGACGTGCGCGTTGCACGCGAGGCTGTCACCCTCCCTGACCCGCATCCGCCGATGACCCATCCCCGCGCACTGGCCGCGCTGGCGGCCCTGCTGACGCTCCCCGCCTGCGCCGTGGTGCGGCCCGACACGCTGCATCCCCGCGAGTCGCTGCTGAGCGACGCGCCCCGGCGCGTGGCGGATCGCGCCTGCCGCGTGGCCCCCGAGCCCGCCGCGCTCCCCTCCGCCGACGCGCTGGTGGACTCCGCGGCGCTGGCGGCGGACGTGGCGGCCGCGTGGCGGGCGGCCGGGCAGCCGGCGGGGCACGTGCTGTTCGCCCTGCGCTATGACCGCGACGGGCTCAACGTGCGGCGCGACGTCATCGAGCACCGGGTGAGCGACGCCCTGGCGGACTCGCTGCAGGCGCTGGTGTTCAAGCACCGCCGCCGCGCGGACCCCGCGCAGGCGGAGTGGAGCGTGCGGATGCGGATGGACCTGGGCGAGGCGCC
>NZ_DASURI010000517.1:0-4475 GCF_036280135.1 Longimicrobium sp. | reverse complement strand
CGGGCAGCATGCGCACGCGGCGGGCGCCCTCGTCGTCGTGGACGCGGCGCAGTCCGCCGGGCACCTGCCCATCGACGTGCAGCGGATGGGAATCGACGTGCTGGCGTTCACGGGCCACAAGGGGCTGCTGGGGCCGCAGGGCACGGGCGGATTGTGGATCCGCGAGGGGATCGAGCTGCCGCCCGCGTTCCTGGGCGGGACGGGCGGCGACAGCGACTCGCCCGACATGCCCGCGCTGCTGCCGGACCGGCTGGAGGCCGGCTCGCAGAACGGGCCGGGGATCGCCGGCCTGCTCGCGGGGGTGGAGTGGGTGGCGGAGCGCGGCATCGACGCGATCCACGCGTGCGAGTCGCACCTCAAGGAGCGGCTGTGGGATGCGCTGGCCGCGGTCCCCGGCGTGCGGATGCACTCTCCGCGCGATTCCGACCAGCCGACGGTCGGCATTGTCACGGTGACGGTGGACGGGATGGGCTCCGCGGAGGTGGCGCGGCGGCTGGACGCGGAGTTCGGCGTGCTGGTGCGCGCGGGGCTGCACTGCGCGCCGGAGTCGCACGCCCTGCTGGGTACGGAGGCCGGCGGCGCCGTGCGCTTCAGCGCGGGGTGGGCGACGACGGAGGCGGACGTGGCCCACGCGGCGGCCGCCGTGGCGCGCATCGCGGAAACAAAAGGCAGCCCGCGCGGGTAGCCTGATCCGCACCGTCCACCCGTCCGGACATCGGCGGAGGATGCGGCCGGCAGGCACTCGCCCGCGGCTCGAAATCGAAAGAATCAGCGGAACGCAGAGCAGGGGAGAACGACGATGGGGCGTCGCGGAGCGGCGGGCAAGGTGGTGCTTCTGGTGCTGCTGGTGGTGGTCGGGGCGGGCCTGTGGTTCTTCCGCGGCCTCATCCCCGGGCCGTGGCAGCGCGATCCCGTGATCACGGAAGTCTCGGAGGCGGGCGCCGCGGCGGCGGAGGCCAAGCTGGAGCGCCTGCGCAACGACGGTGAGACCGTGCGGATGAACGGTGCGGAGTTCAGCAGCTACATGCGCTACCGCATGTCCCCGCGCTTTGCCGTGGACATGGAGCTGCCCACCGTCAACTTCGCGGGCGACCAGGTCAAGGTGGCCGGCCGCCTGCCCAAGGACCGCATTCCCGCGTCGCAGCTGCGCCAGCTGGGCGCCGCCGCGGAGTTCGTGCCCGACACGGCGGACGTGGCGGTGGACGGCTCGCTGCGGATGATCGGCTCCGGGCGCGCGGCGCTCAAGGTGCAGTCGGCCTCGTTCGCGCGCGTGCCCATCCCCCGTGACCGCTTTCTTTCCATCCTGGACCGCATCGGCGGGATGGACGAGCCAGGCCTGGAGCGTGACGAGGTGGCGTTCCAGCTGCCCCCGGGCGTGGGCGCCGCGCGGGTGGAGAACGGCGAGCTGGTGCTGGAACCGGCTCAGCGATAGGGCAGGGGGCGGACAACGGTGGATCCACGCCGGGGACGGTACCCAGCCGACACGCCGGCACCCAGCCCCGGCGAATGAATTCGCGGCTCGGAACCCGTGATGTCGGCCTTCGCCGACAGGTCGGGGGGCGGGCGAGTGCCGTGGGGTGCACAAACTCCGCGCGGATCGTGCCCGGCACGATGCCGGCGCCCGGAAGCGAAGTTCTCCCCCTCCCCCGCGAAGCGGGGGCCGGGGGTCGGGGGGTGGGGGCCCTCCGCGGGCGAGACACACTCCGCCGTCTCCGGGGAGTCCCGGCACCCATGAGCCGTTCTCCCCTCTCCGCGAGAAACGAGCGGGGCGGGCCGCTGCCGGCGCGATCCATCCACTTCCGCGACGTAGTTCTCCCTTCCCCCACGCCCTTTGTGGGGGAAGGTCCGGGGATGGGGGCGCTCCGCCCGCGCACAGGTGTTCGCGATCAGCAGGATCTCTCCTCCACGCAGTCGCAGTTCCCATCTACGACATCCAAGGCACACCACGATGGCACGCATTCTGGTCGTCGACGACGAAGAAGGCATCCGGCGCGTCCTGCACCAGCTGTTTGAATACGAGGACCACGAGGTGCGCTCGGCGGGCGGCGGCGCCGAGGCCATCTCCATCTACCAGGAGTTTCACCCCGACGTCACCTTCCTGGACGTGAAGATGGCGCGGATGGACGGCCTGGAGGCGCTGACGAAGATTCGCGAGCACGATCCCGGTGCCGTCGTCGTCATGATCAGCGGCCACGGGACCATCGACACGGCCGTGGAAGCCACCCGCCGCGGCGCGTACGACTTCCTCGAAAAGCCGCTGGACACGGACCGGCTCCTCCTCGTCCTGCGCAACGCGCTGCAGCAGCAGGGGCTGGCGCAGGAGAACGCGCGGCTGCGGGGCGAGATCGAGAGCCGGCACCAGATCGTGGGCCGCTCCTTCGCGCTCCGGCAGGTGCTGGACCGCGTGGAGAAGGTGGCGCCCACCGACGCGCGCGTGCTCGTCACGGGCGAGAACGGTACGGGCAAGGAGCTGGTGGCGCGGGCCATCCACCGGCTCAGCCCCCGCGCGGACAAGTCGTTCATCGAGCTCAACTGCGCGGCCATTCCGTCCGAGCTTATCGAGAGCGAGCTCTTTGGCCACATGAAGGGCTCGTTCACGGGCGCGCACGAGGACCGCGCGGGCAAGTTCGAGCTGGCCGACGGCGGCACGCTGTTCCTGGACGAGATCGGCGACATGTCGCTGCAGGCGCAGGCCAAGGTGCTGCGCGCCCTGCAGGAGGGCATCGTCACGCGGGTGGGCGGCGCCAAGCCCATCTCGGTGGACGTGCGCGTGCTGGCGGCCACCAACAAGGACCTGGAGGAGGAGATCAAGGGCGGCCGGTTCCGCGAGGACCTGTACTACCGGCTGAACGTGATCCCCCTGCACGTGCCGCCTCTGCGCGAGCGCCGCGAGGACATCCCCATGCTCGTGCGGCACTTCGTGGAGTCCAATGCCCGCGAGGCCAACCTGCGCCCCCGCCAGTTCACCGACGAGGCCGTGGAGCGGATGCAGCGCATGGACTGGCCCGGCAACGTGCGCGAGCTGCGCAACACGGTGGAGCGCCTGCTCATCCTGGCCGGCGGATCGGCCGTGTCGGCGGACGACGTGGACCTGCTGGTGGGCGGCAAGATGAAGGGCGGCGGCCTGTCCGGCGACCTGCTGGGCTGCACGACGTTCGCCGAGTTCAAGGAGGCGGCCGAGCGCGCCTTCATCCTGCAAAAGCTGCGGGAGAACGACTGGAACGTCAGCGAGACGGCGCGCATCCTGGACATGCCGCGGTCCAACCTGTACAAGAAGATCGAGCGCTACGAACTGGTGCGAGAGGGCTGAGGCGTGGGCAGCGCGTGGATGTGGTGGCTGATCATCGGCGCCGTGTGGATGACGGGCACGTTCGGCGGCGGATGGGTGCTGGCGTGGCTGTACAAGCGCCTGCACCCGTCGCTTTCGTTCTACAAGCTGTGGGCCTTCTGGGCGTCGCTGCTGGGCGGCGCCGTGGCGCTCATCTTTGCCCTGGGATTCGTCCGGCTGTGAACCGCGGAACGGTCCCGGATTGGGATGGTACCGATCGTCGCGACGTCTACGCGTACGCGGACGAGGAGTACGCCCCGGAGCTGCCGCCCCTCCGCCCGGCGCGAAAGCCCCCGTTTCTCCTGGTGTGGGGGACCAACGGGCTGACGGCGCTCTGGGCGTTCGCCGTCCTGGCCGCGCTCGCGTCCGGCCCCGTCGGCGCCGTGCGCGCGTGGTTTCCGGACGCGAATGGCGCCGTCCGCCTGCTGCTCTACGCCGCCGCGTTCGTGTTCGTGGCGGGGATCATCGCCGTGCTGAGCAGCGTGGGCAGACGGGCCCGCACGTGGTGGCTGCGGGCGATGGCGGGCGCCGCGCTCGTGCTGCTGGTTGCCGGCTGGATCCCGCAGCGGCGGATCAACCGGGCCGCCGCCGCGCCGCATCCCTGGTCATCGAAGACGATCGACGGCGTGGGAATGGGCCTGGTGACGCGCTGGGACGACCGGTCGCCCGTCTACGTGGTCGGCGTGCGCTGCGGCGCGGGGCAGCCGGACTGCATGGCGGACCGCACGGTCGACGTGGCGCTGCGCCTGCCCGGCGGCCATCTCACGGCCACCCTGCCGCCGGACGACTTCGTACGCCTGCGCCCGGGCGAGTATCGGGCGCGCATCCACGCTCGCGCGGACGACCACGTCCGCCGCCGCGACTACCTGGCCGCCACGGACTGGACCGCCCGGACCACCCGCGAACGACCCACCCTCCCCACGGACACACTGCCATGAACAAGCTGCTCGGATTTTTCGGGATGACGGTCGGCGGATGGATCGGATGGGCGCTGGGCGACCACTTTGGGCTGTTCGCGGCGTTCGTGCTGTCCTTCGTCGGGACGGGCGTGGGCCTGTACTACGGTCGCAAGCTGGCGAACGAGTACTTCTGAGCCGGTCGCCGGACGCGGAAGAGGTACGTCATCCCGGATCTTCTTCTTTCGGGG
>NZ_DASURI010000516.1:0-5126 GCF_036280135.1 Longimicrobium sp. | reverse complement strand
AAGTTTACACCCTCTCCCACGCAGTTTGTGGGAGAGGGTGCGAGCGACCGCGAGCGGGTGAGGGCCTACCGCCGCGCCGGCGGATTCGCCAGCGCGCCGACCGCCAAGCCCAGCAGCGCGCCCGCGGGTACCGTGAGGATGTGAGCCGGCGCTCCGATCCACTCGTCCGAGGTCGCCATGACGTAGGTGCCGACAACGGCGCCCACGGCCGCGCCCGCCAGCAGGCCGATCGTGGGATAGCGGAACCTGGATCGCGGCGCGATCTCCGTCGTCGGCCGGGACGCGGCGTCGCTCGGCGCGGGGGAGAGCGCGGCCGGCAGCGGCGCGGCGGGCGCGAGCACGGCGGACCGGCTCTGCGCGGCGGCGCTGGGCGTGTTGATGATCAGCGCGGCGGCGAGCGAGGCGAGCAGGATGGCGAAACGCATGCGATTCGGGAGGAAGTTGGCGCGGAACGGATGAGGCGCGGTCCTACACGGCCCGATCCGTGAAAGGTCCGGCGGTAGACGTCGATCGATGATGCACGAAACGATGGGCCGCGACCCTGCCGGATCGCGGCCCATCCTCGTTTGGATGCTTGGGCAAGGCGGCTACGTGCGGCCGCGCCCGGGAAACATCGATCGAGTCATCTGTCGCGTCCCGTCTCCTGAAGACGTCCCCAGCGGTGTTGCCACGACATCACTTCGATGCGTCATCCTGAGGAGCCGCCGCGCAGCACTTCATCCGTGCAGGTGCCATGGCGGCGACGAAGGATCTTGCCCGCAAAGCTCGGAGGCGGCCCCTGTGCACGGGATCAGTCCCGAGTCTCGCACACAAGATCCTTCGGTCGCGCCAAGGTACTGCGTGCGTTCACGTTATGTGCGGCGCTCCCTCAGGATGACGCTTCCGGGGGGCCAGGGAAAAACGGTTTGAGACCGCGCGACGACGTGAACCCGGTCCGAACAAAACGAGGCGGGGCCGCCCCCTGAGGAGCGGCCCCGCCGTGCATCCGCCGAAATGGGCTCAGTCCGTCGTCACGGCCACGCCGCTGGCGTCCAGCTCGCCGCGCAGGTGGTTGAGGTGCGTGGTAAAGATGCTGTCCTCCTCCTCGGCCGCCTTGCCGTCGGCCGCGAGCACGGCCAGGCCCAGGCCGCCCAGCGCCGTCACCACCTGGTCGGCGTTGCGGGTGCCCAGGGCGCGGTCCATGGCCACGATGGCGTGGATGTACGCCGGCGTGGCGCCCAGGAACGCGTGCAGCGCGTCGGGATCGCTCGTGATCTCCACGCTCTCCATGGCGCCCTCGCGCAGCTCCTCGTGCGACGACTGCGAATCGCTCACGGCGTTGATGACGCGGTGGTAGACGTCCAGCTCGCGCGCGTTCACGTCGTCGTCGCCGGCCAGCAGCAGGCCCAGGAAGTGGACCAGGTGCTGCACGGCGTCGTGCCGCGCGTCGCCCTCGCCCTGCCAGTAGCCCTGCGCCTGTGCGTTCTCGGCGGCCTGCACCACCAGCCGGGCAAGCTCGTCCGGCGAAAGCTGGATGTTGTAGCTCATCGTATCTCGAAGTCGAACGCTCGTATCTCGTGTCCCCCGCGTGGACCCACGGCGGATGCTGCGGCCCGCCGATCTGCCGCACCCGGCCGGCGGCCATGCGCCGTCGCACAACCTGCGGCGCGTGGGAGGGGACCGCAAGCGCGGCGGATGAGGATCCCGTGACGGGAGCCCGGCGGGGCCCGCTCGCAGGGACCCAGCGGGCCCTCACCCGCTCGCTTATGCTCGCACCCTCTCCCACAAACTGCGTGGGAGAGGGTGTACACTTCGAGCGAGCCGTGCCCTGACGTGCACATCTCTCCGCAGGGTGCGATCCCGCGTGCGATGTGCGCCGGGGCGGCCCTCCGGAGAAGTTGAAGCCCCGCCGTCCGACGCGAAGCCCGCGACGCCAGAGCGATTGAAATCGCCGCTGGAAAGGCGCGAAGTCCGCCTGCGCGGACTGCCCCAGCGAGGGTACGGCCTTGTGCACCGGAGCGGCCCTCCGGAGAAGTTGAAGCCCCGCCGTGCGACGCGAAGCGTCGTCAGGGCGGGGCTTACCGCTGTCGTAGCGGCGGCTTTAGCCGCTCAGGCTGGGGACGCGCTTCCGTAGCTCGATACCGACTCCGCCTAGAACCGCCGTCCGTGCGCGCCGACCCCGTTCCCGTTCGTCCCGTGCGCGCCCGATCCGTTCGCGCCCGCCATCGCATGGGCGGGAACGTGCGGCGGCATCGCGTGCGCGGGCACGTGGCTCAAGTCGAGCTCCATCGCCGGGTCCGCGTGCGGGGCGGCGTCGGCGCGCTCCGCGTCCGCCACGCGGAACCGCTCGGCCAGGTCGTTCATGGCCATGGCCATCCCCGCCAGCGTCTGGCTGGCATCCGCGAGCTCCTCCATGGCGGCGCTCTGCTGGTGCGCGGCCGTGGCCGTGTGCTCCGTGCGCGCGCGGCTCTGCCCGGCAATGGCCTGCACGCCGCGCATGGCCGTGAGCACCTCGTCCACGGCGGAGGCCTGCGCCTCGACCTCGGCGTGGATGCGCTCGATGGCCTCCACGGCGCGGTGCAGCCCGTCCACCATCGCGGAAAGCGCCGACTGCCCGTCGCGCGCGGCATCGCCCACGCCGCCCAGCCGCCGGTCCGCCAGGGCCAGCTGCTCGCGCACGCGCCCGATGGCGTCGCGCGTCTCGTTGACCGTGCCGCTCACCTGCGACGCGCTCGTGCCGGACTGGCCGGCCAGCTTGCGCACCTCGTCGGCCACCACGGCAAAGCCGCGGCCGTGCTCGCCCGCGCGGGCCGCCTCGATGGCCGCGTTCAGGGCCAGCAGGTTGGTCTGCTCGGCGATCTCGTGGATGGTGCTCACGAAGCCGCCAATGCGCTCGCCGGCCCCGTGCAGCGCGTCCACCGCCTGCGACGCGTGGCGGTAGCCCTGCTCGATCTCGCCCAGCATCTGCCCCGTCTGGGCAATGCGCTGCACGTGGCCGCCCGTCTCCTGCGCCAAGCGCCGCGCGTCCTCCGCCGCCGTGGACGCGCCCTCGCGCAGGCCGTGGTTCCGCGCGGCCAGGCGGCCCAGCGCCTCGCCGCCGCGCGTCACCAGCCCCAGCTCGCGCTCCACCTCGGCCGCCGTCTCCGCCGCGATGGAGCCTACCTCCACGGCGGACGCCTGCACCTCCTGCGCGGTGGCGGACAATTCCTCGGCCAGGGCGGCCTGCGCGCGGGCCTGGTCCTGCACCTGGCGGATGACGCCGCCCAGCGACTGCGCCACGCGGTTCACGGCCGCGGCCAGGAAGTCCATCTGGTCACGCTCGCGCGCGTCCACCCGCACGCGAAAGTCGCCGTCTTCCACGGACGACAGCGCGCGGCGAATCTGCCGCAGCCGCCGCGTGTAGTGCGTGGGCGTCAGCAGGGTCGCGGCCAGCACGGAGACCACGACGGCCGTCTCCAGGGCCAGCATCTCCCAGCGCAGCTCCATCCCCGGGTTGGCCCACAGGCCGACCAGCCGGGCCACGGGATACAGCACCGCGCTGGCCCCCGTCGACATCCACCCCGCGCGCGGCACGCCCAGCGCCGTGGACGAAAAGAGCGCCGCGTAGTACGGGATCATCAGCATCCCGAACGGGCCGTGCGCCGCCGTGAACCCGAACAGGGCAAGGTGGTCGACGACCAGGCTGGCCCAGAACTGCCATGGCCGCCACAGGTTGCGCAGCAGGGCGAGGTGAAACGCGCCGTTCACGAGCGCCACGCCGCCGCCCACGACGAGGATGGCCTCGTAGGAGATGGTCATCACCCCCAGCCACCGCAGCAGCGCCACCAGGGGCACGGCGCCCACGATGAGGATCCAGCGCACCCACACCTCGTCCTGCGTCTTGGCGCGCAGGATGTACGCGTGCTCCGCCGCGAAACGGGAGTCCAGCCCCGCCGGCTCCCCCGCGTGCGGATGCGGGTCGGGCGTGGGGGAGGGGGGCACGTGCGCCGGCCGCGGGGACGGGACGGGGCTGGCCGAAACGGCGCGCCACTCGGGCGCGGATACGGTGCTCAAGACGGCCTTCTGCCTGTGCTACGGTGAGAAGCGGCGACCGCGCGGACGCACTGCATGACGGGCCCGGGCGCGGGGAAATCCCTCGTCCGGGCAGGGGGCGCCCACCGGCGCGGGCCGGACGGGCAGTATCAGCTTTGTCGCAGACCCGGAAGATCGGCCGTCTACAACGTGGCGTCAAGGGTGTGCATAATGCCAATCCGCGTGCAGATTGCGAACGCCGCGCGGGCCCTGCGAAAGCGTGCCACAAGGCCACGGAGTGCACGCCGTCCCTCCCCCGCGCGATGGCGGAGGAGGGACGGTGCGCCGCGCGTGATCTCGTCCGTCAGCCCTGCCGGCGGCCGAACGCGGGGTAGAACTGCACGGTCCACTCGGAGCCCGTGGCGTAGCCGGCCAGGTTGCGCGGGTTGAAGATGCTCAGGCTGGTGATGGCGCCGCCGCGCATCTCCGCCGGGCCGTCCAGCACGCGCAGGTGGCAGCCGCCGATCACCAGCCCCGCCTCGGGCGCGTCGTTGCTGATGAGCGTGCACGCGCCCTTGGCCGTGAAGATGCCCTCGGGCGTGTCGAAGCGCGCGTAGAACTGCTGCGGCAGCCCCGGCGGGAACGTGGGATCCGTGATGCGGATGCACGCCGTGGCCGAGCCGATGCGCTTGACGCCGTTGTTCACGATGCGGCCGGACGACGCCGTGTTGGCCTCGGACCACAGCGACGCGCCCAGGAACACGTTGGTGGCAAAGCCCGCCTGCGCGCAGACGTTGCGGTCCGCGGGGAACTCCGGGTCCTCCACCGAGCGAAAGCGCAGCACCACGGGGTCGCCGCCCGTCTGGCGCGAGAAGTTGGGTCCCGCGGCCTGGCCGCCGGCCACGACGGCGTCGGCGGTCGCGCGGTCCGCGGCGGGCCCCGCCGGGGCGTCGCCGCACGCGGCGGCCGTGAGCACGAGCATGAACGCGGCGAACGAGCGAATCTGCATGTCTGCTCTCCAGTATCGTAAGGTTGGGGCGATTCCTTCACTTCCGTCCGAGTGGCCGCCGCGCGGGCCGCCCTCGATCCGTCTTCGTCCCGCGGTTCTCCCCCTCCCCCGCGGAGCGGGGGCAGGG
>NZ_DASURI010000515.1:0-4384 GCF_036280135.1 Longimicrobium sp. | reverse complement strand
GCTGTCGGCCATGCGGTTCACGCTGTCCTTGATGACGGCGTAGTCGCCGCGGTACTCGCCGTTCACCCGCGCCGTGAAGTCGCCGTCCGCCAGGCGCCGCAGCACCGCCGACGACTCGTTCACGGGCGCCACCACGGCGTCCAGCGTGCGGTTCACGCCGTCCACCAGCGCGCGGTACGAGCCCTGGTAAACATCCGCCCGGCCGCGCTCGCCCAGCCGGCCCTCGCTGGCCGCCTGCACCAGCCCGTTGGTCTCCACCACCACGCCGCGCAGGGTGTCGCGGGCGCTGTCGAACGCGGCCACCGTCGCCTGCGTCTCGCGGATCATCCCGTTCACGGTGTCCGCCAGCTGCCCCAGCTCGTCCTTGCTGTCCACCTCCAGCAGCGTGGTGCCGGTGGGGATCTGGCGGTCCAGGTCGCCCACGGCCATGGCGCGGGTAGCCAGGCCCAGGTTGGTGACGCAGATGGCGCGCAGGCTTTCCGTCGTGCGGGCCACGCGCTCCACGGCGCGCGACACCCGCCCCGAAATGGCCCAGCCGATGAGCAGCGCGGCCGCCACGGATGCCAGCAGCAGCCCCGCGATGAACCGCCGCGCGCTGGCCGCCAGCGCGGCGTTGGCCTGCGAGGTGGCGCGCGCGGCGCTGTCGTTGAACTCGTCCAGCGTGACCAGCGCCTCTTCCACCCCGTCGGAGGCGGCGGCGCCGTCACCCATCAGCAGCGCGTAGGCGGCCTCGTCGCTGCCCGCGCGGTACAGCGTCGACACGCGTTCCGCGATGGGCTTGAACGCGTTGATCTTCTCCTTCGCCTCGGTGTAGAGCGCCGTGTCCTGGGCAGAGACCAGCGTGCCGCGGTACGCGTCCAGGAGCGAGTCCACGGCCACGGTGTGCACGCGCAGCCGCTCGGCGACCCTGGCGTCGGACTCGGCGGTGGCGCTCCCGCCGAACTTGAAGAGGTTCACGCGCACCTCCTGGAAGCGGGCCTTGATCTCGGTGGCGATCGCCACGCCACGCGTGTTCTGCGCGTACAGCTGCTCGTCCGCCGCCGCCATGCGCGAAACCGTGCGGATGGAAGCCACGCCCACCAGGACGGTGGCGAGCGCCACGACGCCAAAGCCGACCAGCAGCTTGGCGCGGATCTTCAGATCGTTGAACCAGGTGAGCATGGGAAAAGTCAGGAGCGAAAGGATGTCGACCGCACGCGGTCCGGGACCCCGCGGCCACAGGCGGCGCGGATCAATGGGTGATTTTCGGCGCGCCACGCCTCGAGTTTACCGGGTGGCCCGTTCCCGATCTGCGACACGCTCCGGACGGGCCATTGCTCTCACGCCGGATCACCGCCGGTCCGCGCGTGGCCGCTTTCACGCAGGTTCGCGCCGTGCAACGTCATGCGGATGATGAACATCGCTCAGTGCGGAGATCTCGCTTTTCTCGCGCGGCGTTTCCCCGCCGCGGAAGCCGTTTTCTTTGTTGTCACGGGTTTCTCCGATCTGGTCGCGTGGAGGGGCGGCGTTCCCGGACGGGAACCGACAAAAGACTTTTCACGCAGAGGGAGCAGGGGCAGCAGAGGTGGTTCCGCGCGAAAGGCCGGCCCCGTGCACCGGGACCGGCCTCTCGTCATCAACCGCTTTTACTGCATTCTCACGCAGAGCCGCGGAGGCGCAGAGTACTTCATCACGCGATGAAACCCTCTGCTGCCCCTGCTCCCTCTGCGTGAGAAATCTGTTGTTTTAGATGCGGAACGCGCCCACCAGGCTCTCCAGCTCCGTCGCCACGCCCGCCAGCTGGTCGCTCGCGCTGAGGGACTGCGCCGCGCCGCCGGCCGTCTGCGTCGCCGCCGCGCTCACGCTGACGATGCTGCGGCTCACTTCCTCGGTGCCCTTGGCCGCCTGGTTCACGTTGCGCGCGATCTCGCCCGTGGCCGCGCTCTGCTCCTCCACCGCGCCGGCGATGGTCGTGGACACGTCGTTGATCTGCTGGATGATCTTGTTGATCTCGCTGATCCCGCCCACGGCCACGCCCGTGCTGTCCTGCACGCCGCGGATCTTTTGCGCGATCTCCTCCGTCGCCTTCGCCGTCTGGCTGGCGAGCTGCTTCACCTCGTTGGCCACCACCGCGAAGCCCTTGCCCGCCTCGCCGGCGCGGGCTGCCTCGATCGTCGCGTTCAGGGCCAGCAGGTTCGTCTGCTGGGCGATCGAGGTGATGACCTTCACCACCTCGCCGATCTCCTCCGACGACGCGCCCAGGGCATCCATCATCCGCACGGTCTGCTCGGCCTGACGGGTCGCCTCGCCGGCCACGCGCAGCGCCTCCTGCAGCTGACGGCTGATCTCGCGGATGCTGCTGGACATCTCCTCCGCCGCCACGGCCACCGTCTGCACGTTCACCCCCGCCTGCTCGCTCGCGGCGCTCACCGCCTGCGACTGCCGGCTCGTCTCCTCCGCCGCGGACGAGAGCGCGTGGCTGGCCGTGCGGATCTGCGTCGAAGTCTGCGCCACCGTGCCCGACGCGCCGCGGATGCGGGCCAGGGCATCGCGCACGCTGTCGGCCATGCGGTTCACGCTGTCCTTGATGACGGCGTAGTCTCCGTGGTACGCGCCGGCCACGCGCGCCGTGAAGTCGCCGTCCGCCAGGCGCCGCAGCACCGCGGACGCCTCGTTCACGGGCGCCACGACGGCGTCCAGCGTGTGGTTCACGCCCTCCACCAGCGCGCGGTACGAGCCGTGGTAGGCCTCCGCGCGGCCGCGCTCCTGCAGCCGGCCCTCGCTGGCGGCGCGCACCAGCCCGCCCGTCTCGTCCACCACCCCGCGCAGGGTGCCGCGCGCCGCCTGGAACGACGCCACGGCGGCGCCGGCCTGCGCGATCATGGCGTTCACGGTGCCGGTCAGCTGGCCCAGCTCGTCGCGCGAGGTCACGGGCAGGGGCTCCAGGTGCGTCCGCACCTGCGTCTCCAGGTCGCCCCGCGCCATGGCGTCGGCCATGGTGGCCAGGCCGGCCAGGGCCACGCCGCGCACCCGCTCCGCGCCGTCGGCCACCGCGTGGATGGCCCGTGTCATGGCCCGCGACACGTACCACGCAATGCCCAGCCCCACGATCACCGCGGCCGCCAGCAGCAGCAGCGTCACGTGCCGCGACGACGACGCCATGGCCTGGTTGGCCTCCACCGTCTCCCTGGCCGTGCGGGCGTTGTACTCCGTCAGGGCGCCGATGGCGTCCTCCATGCCGTCCGCCAGCGTCTGCGCGGGGCCAAAGAGGTACGCCACCGCCGCGTCCTTGCGCCCGTCCGCGAACATCTGCTGCAGCGTGTCGCGCGCGGCGTAGAACTGCGCGCGCGTGGCGACGACGTCGCGGTACAGGGCCGAATCTTCCGGGAAGTCCATGATGCGGGCGTACTCGGCCAGCAGCGAGTCCATGGCGGTGGACTGTACGTGCAGGCGCTTGTTGACGTACGCCGTGTCCTTGGGCTGCACCACGGCCAGCTTGAACAGGTTGATGCGCAGCTGCTGAAAGCGGCTCTCGATCTGCCCCGTGTGCTGCAGGCTGATGGCGCTGTTCTCGTAGAGAAAGAGGTCCGCCCGGGCCACGCGCGACTGGGCGCGCACGGCCAGCAGCCCCACGGCCACGGCGAGGACGAGGACCGTGGCGAAGCCGGCCAGCAGCTTGGCGCGGATCTTCAGGTCGTTGAACCAGGAAAACATCGCGATGCCCGGGGTCGGGTGGCTGCCCGGGAACGCCGGGCCGGGCCGCGCGCCGGACGGCTGCGGCCTTCACCGGACAAGTGTCGGCCACCGTACCGAGCCGCTTGAGCCCCGCGCTCTAAAGAGGACGGAAAGGGAGAGCAGAACGAAGGAGTTGTGATGGGAGCGGAATGCGCCTAACATACGCTCCCTTTGCGCAATTGAATCCTGGATTCACGGTAGGCCGGGAAGCGAAGCAGGCACGGGACGGAGAACGATCAGCGACACGCGCGATTCGCCTTTTGGATTCGATCACGGATTGAGAGAAGGACAAAATGCGACATCTACGAATCTTCCCGGTCAGATGGCAAGCTGCGGGTTTCCGCAGCCGTGAGCGCCACGCACGGAACGGCCTGGCGCCGTCCGCGTAATCCCGTCGTCCACACGCAGGAGCGCAGGAATGCATGCACGGAGGATGTCGGTCCTGGGCGCGTGCGCGGTTCTCGCCTTTTCCGAACCGTCGCACGCGCAGGCGGCACCGGGCGACGAGGCGGTTGTCATCGCCGCGGCGGTGTCGCACATGATTCAAGTATTGAGGGACAGCGACGGCGTTCCGGCGGGGGAGATCCGCTTCGATCCCCGCGTGGTGCAGCGCCGGCAGATCGACCATCCGGCGTACAGCGGCGCCGTGACCGTGTACGAGCTTTCGGGA
>NZ_DASURI010000514.1:0-5135 GCF_036280135.1 Longimicrobium sp. | reverse complement strand
CGTCGCCGCTTCGTTCGGCTTCGGGGTGCCGATCGGCGAGGCGTTGCAGCGCGCGAACTGGCTCCCAGCCGCTCTCGACCTGATCCATGGCGGCCGTCAGGAGTGCGCGTGCTTCTTCCGGCTCCACGCACGCGAGCCGGTCACGCGCCCGGAGCCACTCCGGGCCGAAGATGGTGGCAGCGGGCTCTCCATCCCCTGCCGAGTGGATGTTATTCACGACGCCAACTCCATCGTGGGATTGTCATTCTCCGGCCAGAGCGCTATCTGGGATCCACGAGGCGCTTCAGCGCGCGCGTGGAGACCGCCTGCTTCTTCTCGGTGCACGCGAGCAGATGGCCCGAGCGCCGAGCCGCGTGGGAGAGGGTGATTGGCTGGTGCTGGCCCGAGGACCGCGGGCCAGCACATGAGGGCGGACGGGCTTAGTTGATGTCGGCCTTGCCCATCCGCAGCTGCACCAGCGACTCACTCGTCTTCCCATCCACCAGCACGGTCGTCCGCCCGGCGAGCGTGGCGACGAGAGAGGTGATCCGGTCCCGTCCCTCGCCCGCCGCCGTCTCCTCGGCCAGCCGCCGGCTGAGCAGCAGCTTGGCATCCTCGTAGTACAGTCCCCGGCTGAAGCGCTTGCGGACCTCCTCCACCAGGGCGTTCCACCGTGTGGGCTCAGCGCGCCCCTGCAGCACCGACAGGCAGCGCCAGGCGTCGTGGCTGATGAAGATCACGCCGTCGTCCTGCGGGTCCGGCACGGGCGTCAGGATGCGCACGGGGTCGCGCCCCTGCTTCGCCGCGAGCGCATCCTCGCCCTCCTGCGTGATCCTCCACAGGACGAGCGGCCGGCGCGGGCGCCCCGGGTCGAGCACCACCTCGCCGATCGCGAAGCCCGCGGCCTTGAACTGCTGGAGGTCGTGGCCCGCGCCGCTGTAGGCGCGCTCCGTCAGGTCAGACCCGAGCAGCCACCCCCTCACGCCGCCCCTCTTCCAGCCCGAACCGGTCTCCGCGGCCTCGCCCAGGACGCTCAGCACGTTGAGCTTGTCACCGCTGATCTCGTGCATCGGCATCGTGCTTCTCCGTTGGTTGCTGCGTGTGTTCATGCGGTGCGACCCAGCGTTTGCACCGCGGAAGATGCCGCCCCGTGGGGCGGCGACGATCCTCCCTCCACCAACGCGAAGAGGGCTCGTCGCGGACGATCCGCACGAGCCCCCCGTTCATGATCCCCTGCGTGCCCTTGGAGACAGTTATCCTCTCCGGGTTCACCGAGGCTGCCGGTTGTGCCGTTCCTCGGCAACACGTGTGACCTCTACTCGTCGATCAATCCTCGCGCGTGAGCCCATCCGTCACCGCGTGCGCGATGGCGGGCAGGGGCAGGCCCTGCTGGTTCACGGTCCGGCCCACGTGCTGGTCAGGATGCGGGTGCTGGATGTGGTCGTGCTCACGCGGCCATCTCCGCGGTGAGGTCGAGCTGGTGGGGGGTACCGCGCTGCAGGCGTCGGATGGCGCGGCGAATGTGCCCGGCGTAGACCGACACCGCGCGCCAGTAGACGGCCATCGGCGCCTTCCGCGTCCTCCAGGAGTGTTCCGCGCGCACGGCGGCCTCGACGTGGATCTCATGCAGGAGCTCGGCGAGCGCGTGCAGCGCTGCCGGGTGGAGCAACGCGAACTTTCTGAACGCGCGCAGTCCCAGGACGGGGTTCCGGACCTCGGCCCGGTCTTCCCGCTTTACCGGACGCGCCGTATCGCTCTCGGGCGTCAGCACCAGCACCTCCTTTCCACGGTTGGGACGAGGATGACACCTGCTCCGGATCCGGATTTCACCCTCACCCTGTTCTCCGAGGGGGGTGCGCGGGCCCTGTAGCCATCTCACCCGGGGACGGCGGGACGGCATGCCGCGGCGGCTTCGCGGACCCGCTCGACGCACGGCGACGCATATCCAGCCTGGTCCAGCTCGTTGACCAGCTGGTCCACGCGGAGGAGCAGTTCGGGCGTCTTCGCGAACTCGATGGCGTGGCGCTGGTCCTCCGCCGTGCGCGTGCGGGTGCTCACGCCGAAGTGCGCGAGCGGCCGGCGCGCGGAGTCCAGGACGATGATCCGGCCGCCCCGCGCGAAGCGGAGCAAGCGGTCGTGAGAGAAGATCATGGGCGTGGGATTCGCGGGGTCAGGCGGCCTGCGCCAGGGAGACGGGGAGCGGCAGCGTCGCTTGGGAAGACGGTTCCCGCACACGCTTCGGGCTGTGCAGCCTCGGGCCCGGCAGGTGGGGTTGGCGCACGGGCCGGAAGGAGGAGGCGGACGCGAATCGCTCCTGCTCGTACAGGTTGTGAGCGGAGAGCAGGTCGATCTCGCCCCCAGCCACCAACTCCACCCAGTAGTCGAGTAGCTCGTCCCCGGAGCCCCCGGGTGCAGGCGGCGGAGGAAAGCAGGTGCGGGGAAGGCCGTGCTGCGCGGCGGAAGCGGCTCGGATTGCCCGCGCCCGCTGCGCCGTGTACCACTCGTGCATGACCCTCGCGCGCCGCGCGATCGTGCGCCCGGTGCGGAACCGGGCCCGCGCCTCCACGTCCCACGCCATCGAGTCAACCGAGCGGACCCGTCCGTCGAGTGCGCACTCCCGCACAAGCGCCTCGATGCCGTCGGACTTCACGCCGAAAAGGTGCAGCTGGACGGTCGTGGGCAGCACGCGGTCGAGCCGTTCCAGCACCGCCATCAGTCCGTCCGGGCCGTGGACTTGTCGCGCGCAAACCGAGCCGACGCCCAGCAGGGACGGAGCGTCCGGGAGGGCGAGCATGTCCCAGCAGCGGTGATAGTCCTCCGGCCACCATCCCTGCAGCACGGGCACGGGTCCCGGAAGGCCTCCGTATTCCGCGACCCTCGTGCAGGCGGTGTAGAGAGCGACCGTCGCCGCCTGCCGGAAGCGCACCGCCGAGCTGCTGCCGGCGACCTGCGGCTCGCACGAGTAATCCGGTGCCGCGTACCACGCCCAGGGGAACGCCGCCACGACCCGGAGGACATAGGCCTCGAGAGCCCACGAGTAGCCGCCGTAGTGCCGCATGGCGACATAGCCCGAGCTGTCCAGCGCCGCATCCAGACCGTCCAGGTCTCGCCCGGGCCGCCGCACGGCCACCACCTCGTGGTCGGCGTCGCGGCGGAAGAAGGAGTTGGCGCTGACCATCACCGTGAGCCCGAGTGCGCGCGCGGCGCGCGCCAGCCCGCCCCCGGGGCTCGGCAGGCCGACCCGGATCTCGAGGGGTGGCTCGGTGCCTTGGCAAGGTGGACGTCCCGCGCCCACCGACGGCTCGGCCGGAGCGCTGCTGCACGGGGAGGCGGAGCGGGGAAAGGAGGCCTGGCGCACCTCAGCGCCCCGCGCCGCAGGGTGCGCCCGGGCCGAGCGGGAGGGGAAGCGAGGTGCTGGCCACCGCCAGCTCCCGAAGCCGGTCGCGCACGTGCCGGAGCGACTCCATCGCGAAGTCCACCTGGTCGGCCGCCTGCTGGAGCCGCGCGGCTTCCGTCTCACCGCGGCTGCCGTGGTACAGCTCCGCCGCCAGGAAGACCGCGAGCGGCGCGGCGGCGCATGGGTCCCGTGGCGCTACGCCACGATACGCCGACAGGGCGGACGCGACGACGCATCGTGACATCGCTTCGTGCTCCCGCTGCTGAGCCGTGGCAGCGGCGAGGCGTACGTTCTGCACGCGCTTCATCCTGACCCTCCTGTTTCTGGACAAAGGCGGTCCCTCCCGGACCGGCGGGCGGCCGGCGCAGACCATCAACCCGGCCTCCTCCCCGGGCCTTTTCCACGGTGGGGTTGCGCCAGTCCCACAAGACACCGCCGGCCCGCGCCTCACCTGGAGACGCGGGCCGGCACCGGCTTACGGGCGGAACGTGAACGGCTATTCGGCCGCGATCCGTTCCTCGGCAATCAGGAGCGCATCCACGGCGGCATCCAGATCCGTCAGGGACACGACCCGGCTGAACGGTGCGAAGAGCGCCTGCGACACCGACAGGTGCACGACCCCGAGGGTCAGGATGCCGGAGCACGCGTCCATGGCGGCGCGTTCGATCAGGGCCGCGTCGCCGGTGGTCCAGCCGGCGTGATACGCCACCGCGAGGGCGCTGTCGACCACGCGCCGGACCTCCACGATCGGCTCCGGGTGGGGAAGCCACGTTGCGATCGCCTCCGCGGCCATCGCCCGCGCTTCCGCGCGCCACGCCGAGCGCTCCAGGCTGGCCGCCGCGCTGGCGACGGAATGGATCCGCTCCGCGTCGTCCGGACTGAGCTGGAGCGCGAGCGTGTTGAGCACGGCCAGGTTGCGGGCGAACCGGTCCGCGATGTCCACGACCACGCCGGCGGCGTTCGCGGACCACTCCTCGGCCTCCGTGTGGGCGAATGCGACGCGGTTTCCGGCGCGCCCGTGCCACATGTCGGCGACGAGGCGCACGTAGGCGCGCGTGTCCATCCCGGCACTGTGGGTGGTGGGGCAGTCCGGGTCGCCGCACGGGCATTCCAGCAGCGCGAACACGCGCGCGAAGGAGGCGAGACGGTGGTGGAGGAGCGGTTCCCGTACGGGGTCCGGCTCCGCCACCCACTCCGTAGCCACCGCGCGCAGCATCGCGAGCAGGCTCATCGTCTCCACCCGATCCTGCGCGCACCGCGGGTTGCCGCAGCCGCAGAGGTGCCGGTCGAGGAACCCGTGCGCAATCCCGAAGCTGCGTAACCCGTCGCGCAGGCGTGCGAGGGTGGCGTCGCGGACGGTCTCCTCTGTGGTCGAGGAGGGCATTTCAGTGTAAGCGGTCGACATCAGCTCATCGGGAGGTTGTGCCAGCGGTAGCGAAGGGTCAGAGCGACAGCCCGGCGCGTGCGCGCTCGCGGCCGGGTTCCGTCATCAGCTGTTTTACGGTCGGGATCTCCTTCAGCACCGTGCGCCGGTCCTGCTGGTGAAGGCCCGAGAACGCGTTGGAGAGGTCCTTCGCGCTGGGTACGTATCCGAGCGACTCCCATTCGCGAATGGCGTCGTCGCGGCCCCGCGACGCGGCGGCAAGCCGCGCGGAGCAGGCCTCGTGTACCTCCCTGGGGGTGGCGCCCTCGCCCAGGCCGAGGTCGCGGGCGACGTGCGCGGTCACGATCCTGCGCGAGCGGACGGCGTCCAGATAGC
>NZ_DASURI010000513.1:0-2847 GCF_036280135.1 Longimicrobium sp. | reverse complement strand
TGGGCTACCCGCTGGACCTGGGCCAGAGCACCACGGCCGGCATCGTGAGCGCCAAGGGCCGCAGCATCGGCATCTTTGGCCGCAGCGGCGCCGAGGCCCCGCTGGAGCACTTCATCCAGACGGACGCGGCCATCAACCCGGGCAACAGCGGCGGCCCGCTGGTGGACCTGCAGGGCCGCGTGGTGGGCATCAACAGCGCCATCGCCTCGCCCACGGGCTTCTACAGCGGATACGGGTTCGCGGTGCCCATCAACCTGGCCCGCCGCGTGGCCGAGGACCTCATGCGCGACGGCAAGGTGCACCGTCCCATGATCGGCGTGGAGATCCGCGACGCCACGTCGGCGGATGCCGAGGTGTTCCGCCTGCCCGCCCCGTCGGGCGCCGTGGTGGCCGCCGAGCCCCGCGCCGCCGCCCAGCGCGCCGGCCTGCGGATGGGCGACGTGATCGTGGCCCTGGACGGCCAGCGGGTCGAAGGCTCGGGCGAGCTGATGGAGATGGTGATGCGCAAGCGCCCGGGCGACCGGGTGAGCCTGGACGTGATCCGCTACGGCGACCGTCGCCGGGTGGAGCTGCGCCTGGAGGAGTACGCCTCCGTGGCCGCCAACGACGAGGCCGAGGCACGCGACCCGCGCCGCCCGGCCATGATGGAGGAGCGCGTGGAAGAGGCGGCGGAGCCCGGCAAGCTGGGTTTCCGCGCCCAGCGGGTGACCGCGCAGATCGCGCAGGAGCTGCGGATGGAGAGCGCCGACGGCGTGGTGATCTCCGAGGTGGACCCCGACGGCCCGGCGGCGGGTGCGCTGGCCCGGGGGATGGTGGTGGAGCGGGTGAACGGCCGCGAGGTGCAGTCGCTGGACGACCTTCGCGCCGCGGCGGACGCGGTTCGCCCGGGTTCGGCGGTGTCGGTGCAGGTGCGGTTGCCGGGAGGGAGGGAGACCATCATCAACTACCGCGCGAGGAGCTGAGGGGGCTTCGGACGCGGGCCGCGCGAGGAGTCGGGGGGCTCCGGACGTGGTCGGCCGTCCGCGGTGTCGGGGGGCACCGCGGCGGCCGGGGTTGGTGAGGGTTGGTTGTTTGATGGAGACTGGGTGAATGGAAGGAGGGCCGTCCCGCGCTCGGGGGAGCGCGTGGGCGGCCTCTTCCGTTTTGGGACTGCAGGGAATAGGGAACAGGGAATAGGGAATAGCCTGCAACGGCGGCTCCGCGGCGGCCTCGTCTTCCGGAGGGACGCGCCGTATGCCTGCACGCGAATCCCTGGCGCCGACCGAAGGATCTCCCGTCCCGTGCTCGACCCGTCCCCAGCCGGGAGAATCCAGCTGTTCAACCTCCCCCAGGGGTTTTTGGGGGAGGTGGGCGAGCTCCGCGAGCCCGGAGGGGGCGCCTCGCGCGAGGCCCGCCGACGTCCACCACGATCCCCGTTCATCCGAGATCACAGCCCGTCCGGAACACGAAATGGCCGGCCGCATCGCGTGGATGCGGCCGGCCGTCTTCGATTCCGCCCTGACGGCGACGATCAGCTCATCGACGGTCGGTTGTCCGCCGTCCATATCGGCCGGCGATCCGTCCGCCGATCAGAGGAAGCCGGCGCCGATCATCTCCTCCGCCTCGTAGCTGGACGGGAAGGCGAACGCCTCGGCGCGGCCGGCGAAGGGGAGCACCATCGACAGCATCTCCCGCACGTCGGGGCGATTGCCGATGCGCTGCGTCGCCGGACCCGCCGGACCGTTCTGCTGCGGCGTGCCCGTGGCGCGGAGCAGGGTGCGCGCGTCGGCGGGCGAAAGCAGGGGACGGCCGGCGGCGTTCAGCGCGCCCTGCACGCACGCCAGCGCCCCGACCACGATGGGCGACGCGGCCGAGGTGCCGGCGAACCCGTCCGTGTACCAGCGGATCTCCTCCGGCCCACCCTGCAGGTCCCCGTACCACCCCGTGGTCGTCACCTCGTAGCCCCAGCCCTGCGCATCCAGCGCGGAACCGTAGCACGAGTAGTCCAGCCGCGAGCGGTCCGGCCCCCACACGTCGCGGCCGTGCGTGCCCTGCGGCGGCGCCCCCGCGCCGACCAGGATGGCGCCCGAATCCAGCGCCTCGCGGCGGAACGGGTTGCTCCACCACGACGGAAACGGCCCGTACGGCGCCGGCGGCTGCGCGTCGTAGATCGCATCATCCAGGTCCTGCGACCCGTTGCCGGCCGCCTCCACGACGAGGATGCCGCGACTGGTGGCATAGCGGATGGCGGCGAAGTCGTCCGGCCACCACTCCACGGCCATCCACCCGAACGGGCTGTCCGGGTTGTCGAAGTCAACGGCCGGCCCGGGGCGATGCAACTCCAGCAGGATCACGTCGCCCGGGGACAGGTGGTCCGCGGCGGCGCGGATGGCGTACGCCGTCCCCCTGGGGTAGATGGACGCGCCGCTGACGATGGCGTCGGGGCAGATGCCCGTCACGCCGTAGCCGTTGGCGTCGCCGCCCAGGATGCCGGCCACGGAGGTGCCGTGGTTGCGCACGTACGGGTTGTTGCGCTCCGCGCCCGCGATGACGCCGCCCTGCCGCTCGCGCAGGTCCTCGTGGGTGAAGAGCCAGGCGCCCTCCACGTCCACGATGCGCACGCCGCTGCCGCCGCCGCCCGGCAGGGTCCACGCGTGCAGCGCGTCCACGCCCTGCGGCGCGGCGAACAGGTAGCCCTGCCGCTGCGTAAAGTCCGGCGACACGGCCGGCGGGCGCTGCGGCCGCGGCTTTTGGCCCAGGTACATGGCGGGCACGTACGCGGCCGGCTTGACGTACGCGCTCTCAATGGCGTCCTGCACGCCCAGCACGCGGGCCAGGTCGTCGAGCTTCGCGTCGTCCGCCGTCACG
>NZ_DASURI010000512.1:0-8089 GCF_036280135.1 Longimicrobium sp. | reverse complement strand
CCCTCCCGCGCGGCGGGGTTCTCGCGCTCCAGCCCCTCGCGGTTGGTCAGCGCCCAGGGCGCCCGGGCGGGGAGCGCGCGATCGCTGGACACCTGCACGCCCACGCGCGGCCCCAGCCACGACTCGCCCGCGATGAGCGGCTTGCCCACGGGGCGCTCCACCGTCAGGCGCAGGACGTCGGAATCCCAGTAGTCGCGGTAGTCGCGGCCCAGCACCACCGCGCGGATGGAGTTGGCCACGTCGCCGCGGATCCACGCATCGTTGGTGCGCGTGGCGCGCGACGCCTCGCCGCGCAGCTGCAGCCCCTGCACACCGAGCGGAACGCGCCAGCGCGCGCCGCCGCCCAGCTTGTTCTCCTGCTCGAACCGGTACGCGCCCCACACCCGCACCACGGGCCCGTCCGGCTCGCGCGTGGGGTGCACGTCCGCCGACGCGTACAGGCTGAGCCCGTTCACGCGGTCGTACGTGGGCAGGGGGCCGGCGATGGGGGCAAAGAAGGCGGGGCGCGGCGGATGGCGGATCTCGGCGTACGCCACGTACTCGCCGTCCCGCCCCGTGGGCCGCGTCTCCACCGTCACCCCGCCGCGCGGGTCGGCGAAGTGGATGGAGTCGGGCTCCACGATGGCCAGGCCGGAGGGGTACACGCCGCCGGAGAGCACGGCCACGGAGCCGCCCACGCGTCCCCCGGGGCGAATCCAGAAGTCGCCGCCCAGGACGAGCACGGAGCCGTCCACGTTGCCTTCCAGCCGCACCTCGGCGTCGTAGACCACGAGGTCGCCGGACGCGCGAAAGTCCCCGCCCAGTGTGGTGTCGCGGTCGATGACCACGTACTGCGCGCGGGCCAGGATCTCGCGGCCGATCTCGGCCGCGCGGCTGTGGTCGTCGCCGGAGATCTGCGGCACCTGCGCCCGCGCCCCCGGCGCGGACGCCAGCAGGAGCGAAGCGGCCAGCAGGACGGCGCGGCGGAGGATCGTCACAGCCGCAGGAAGTTGCGCAGCAGGTCGTGCCCGTGCTGGCTGGCGATGGACTCCGGGTGAAACTGCACGCCCCACACGGGATGCTCGCGGTGCCGCACGGCCTGGATCTCGTCCTCCCACCCCTCCTCCTCCGTCCAGGCCACGGCCTCCAGCTCCGCCGGGAGCGTGCGGGGCTCGATGACCAGCGAATGGTAGCGCGCCACGGTCAGCGGCGACGGCACGCCGGCGAACACGCCCTCGCCCGTGTGGCGGATGGGCGACGTCTTGCCGTGCATCACCCGGCGGGCGCGCACCACGTCGCCGCCGTACGCCGCGCCGATGCTCTGGTGCCCCAGGCACACGCCCAGGATGGGCGTCGTGGGACCCAGCTGCCGGATGACGTCCACCGAGACGCCGGCCTCGGTGGGCGTGCACGGCCCCGGCGAGATGACGATGCGCTCCGGCGCCAGCGCGCGGATCTGGTCCACGCTGAGCTCGTCGTTGCGCCGCACTTCGATCTCCGCCCCCAGCTCGCCCAGGTACTGCACGAGATTGAAGGTGAAGCTGTCGTAGTTATCGATAACCAGGATCATGGGATACGCATCTTCCGCTCGACCCCGCGCGCCGACTTCGTGAGGGCGCGGGCAAGGACAGAAGAATCACACCCCGTGCGGCGCCCGCGCAATGCCGGTCCCCTTCCCCGCGCGCATCGATCGTGATCCGCGGATGCGCGGCGCCACGACGGCCGCCGCGAAGCCCGCGAACGCGCGTCGCAACTGCCCCGCAATCCGCCCATCCCCCGCCCCGCCAGCATCGCGACGACGCGCGTCCACGTCGTTCCCATCGCCGGTTCCTGTCGCCCCTTCTTGTCGAAAGGCGCTCGTGAGGAAAACTTGTCAGAGAACAGGTGTCTCCGCGCGTTCAGGTCATTGTCACGCGCGGTCCCCGTCCCCGGTCGCCGCTCCGCGGGAGATCCGTCCGTGCGGCGGGCGCGGATCTCCGGTCCCGGCGGGGGGCGAACGGTCGTCCGTCCGGCACGTGACCGGCCCGCGGTTTTCCCCTCCTTCACACGCCACGCACTTCGGGGTGCCATGTCCCATCCGCCCGTCCGCTGGATCGCCCTTTCCGCCGCGCTCTCCGCGCTCGCCCTTCCCGCGGCCGCGCAGCAGGGCGCGCTGGCCGGCACCCTCTACGACAGCCTGGCGGGCGCGCCCCTGGCCGGCGCGCGCGTCCGGGTCGCGGGGAGCGACCGCGCCGCCACCACGGACGCCGCCGGCGCGTTCCGCATCGCCGACCTGCCCGCGGGCGAGTACGGCGTGGTCTTCGAGCATCCCCGGCTGGAGCAGATCGGGTGGATGCCCGACACGCTGCGCGCCCGCGTGGCGGCCGGCGGCGACACGCCCCTGGCGCTGGCCATCCCGTCCCTGGTGCGCCTGGGCGTGCTGGGCTGCCGCGAAGAGGCGGAGCCCGGCACCTCGGTGGCCGTGGGCCGGGTGGCGGACGCGGGCTCCGGCGCGCCCATCCCCGGCGCGCGGGTGGCGTTCAGCTGGGCGGGCATGGCGCCGCGGCTGGAGGGGGCGGCCACGGCGCGGGTGCGCACGGAGGCCGTGGCCGACGCGGACGGCCACTGGTACGCCTGCGACCTGCCGCAGGGCGTGCAGGTGGTGGCGCGGGTGGACATGCCCGGCTACGCCCGGCGCGACGAGGCGTTCCTCTTTCAGCGCCCGTCCGTCATCCACACCACCTTCCTGCTGGAGCGCGGCGGCCGGGGCGAGACGGCGTTCCTCACGGGGCGGGTGCTCAGCCAGCGCGACGGATCGCCCCTGCAGGGCGCCATCGTGGCCGTGGAGGGCACGGGCCTCTCCGCCATGAGCGACGAGCTGGGCTTCTGGGAGCTGGGCAACGTGCCGCCGGGCGACCGCACCCTGCGCGTGCGCCACGCCGGGGCCGAGCGCATGCTCCCCGTGGAGGTGGCCGAGGCGGGGGTGGCCGACATGGAGATCCGCCTGCCGCCGGACGCGTACACGCTGGCGCCCATCACGGTGACGGCCACGCGCGACCTGGGGCTGCTGCACGGCTTCTACGAGCGCCGCCAGCGCGCCGGCGTGGGGCAGTTCGTCACCCGGAGCGACATCCAGCGCCGCTCCACCACCCACGTGATGGACCTGCTGCGGGGGATGCGGCGCGGCCGCGAGCTGTGCGGGCCCGCGGTGTACGTGGACGCCGTCCTGGTCTACGATCCCGAGGGCCTGGTGGCGGCGCGCACGGGGCTCACGGCCATGGACGCGGTGGCGTACCTGAACGTGAGCGACGTGGAAGGGGTGGAGTATTATTCCGCGGGGCTCTCGGTCCCCCCGGAGTTCCTGCGGGGCAAGGGCCAGTGCGCCGTCATGGTGGTGTGGACGCGCCGCGGGAACGCCACCCGGGACGGGACCGGCGCGTGACGGCGGCGGGCTTGACCGCGCGCGCGGCGCGCATTGTATTCGATCGGCCCGGCCGCCCGGCCCCGCGCCGATGATCATCCTCCACGCTTGCGTGCCCCCGGGGTGCCCATGACCAGACTGAACTCCCCGCTCGTTCTCGCCACCCTGCTCTCCGCGGCCGCGGCACCGCTGGCCGCGCAGGGGGGCGCGCTGACCGGCACCGTGTACGACAGCCTGGCGTCCGCGCCCCTGGCCGGCGCCCGCGTGATGGTGGCGGGGACGGACCGCGCCGCCACGACGGACGCCGCCGGCGCCTTTCGCATCCCCGGCCTGCCGGCGGGCGAGTACGGCGTCGTCTTCGACCACCCCCGGATGGACAACCTGGGCTGGATCCCCGACACCCTGCGGGCCCGCGTGGCCGACGGCGCCGAGACGCCCGTGGAGCTGGCCATCCCCTCGCTGATCCGCCTGGGCGTGCTGGGCTGCCGCGGCGAGGCCGGGCCGGGCACCTCCGTGGCCGTGGGCCGCGTGGCCGACCTGGCGTCGGGCGAGCCCGTGGGCGGCGCCCGTGTCTCGTTCAGCTGGGCGGGGACGGCCCCGCGGCTGGAGTCGGCCGCCACGGCCCGCGTGCGCACGGAGGCCGTGGCCGACGCGCAGGGGCTGTGGTACGCCTGCGACCTGCCGGCCCACGTGCAGATCGTGGCGCGGGTGGACCATCCCGGCTTCGAGGCGCGCGCGGAGACGTACCTCTTCGAGCGCCCCTCGGCCGTGCACACGGACTTCATGCTCACCCGCGGCGGCCGCGGGCAGACGGCGTTCCTCACGGGGCGCGTGCTCAGCCAGCAGGACGGCTCGCCCCTGCAGGGCGCCATCGTGGCCATCGAGGGGACGAACCTGTCCGCCATGAGCGACGACCTGGGCTACTGGGAGCTGTCCAACGTGCCCCCGGGCGAGCGGATGCTGCGCGTGCGCCACGCCGGCGCCGAGCGCATGCTCCCCGTGGAGGTATCGGACGCCGGCGTGGCCGACGTGGAGATCCGCGTGCCGCCCAACGCGTACACCCTGGCGCCCATCACCGTGACGGCGGCGCGCAACCTGGGCATCCTGCACGGCTTTTATGAGCGCCGGCAGGGCGGCACCGTGGGGCAGTACATTACCCGCGGCGAGATCCAGCGGCGGGGCGCGTTCCGGGTAACGGACCTGCTGGCGGGGATGCGGCGGGGGCAGGAGCGCTGCGGGCCCCTGCTGTTCGTGGATGGCGTGCTGGTGCACCGCGCGGACGAGCTGGCCCTCAAGCTGGCCCCCTCCGAGACGGAAGGCTCCGATGCCGACGGCGCCTCGGACACCGACGTGGGCGCGGCCTTCACGGGCGCCGCGGCGCCGCTGGACTACCTGGACGTGGGCGACGTCGAAGGCGTGGAGTACTACCAGACGGGCCTTTCGGCCCCCGCCGAGTTCCTGCGGGGCGACGGGCGCTGCTCCGTCTTTGCCGTGTGGACGCGCCGCGGCGGCGCGCCCGTGGACCCGGACAACTGATCCGCTGACGTGAAGCGTGCCGGCCGGCCCGTGGGGCGTGGCCGGCGCGCGACAACCAACGAGTTGATTCCGCGCGTCCGGGCCGCCGGGCCCGCCGCGCGGGATCGTCCCCCCACATCCATCCGTTGCAGGAGCGCCATGTCACGTCCGCTTGCTTCCTGGCTGGTCCTGTCGGCCCTGTGCTCCGTTCCCGCGGCCGCGCAGCAGGGCGCCGTGGCCGGCACCGTGTA
This sequence comes from Longimicrobium sp., assembly GCF_036280135.1. Taxonomy (GTDB): domain Bacteria; phylum Gemmatimonadota; class Gemmatimonadetes; order Longimicrobiales; family Longimicrobiaceae; genus Longimicrobium. Next base: position 2,944 of record NZ_DASURI010000512.1, on the reverse strand, counting down.
CGACAGCCTGGCCGGTGCCCCCCTGGCCGGCGCGCGCGTCTCGCTGACGGGAACGGACCGCGGGGCCACGACGGACTCCGCCGGCGTCTTTCGCATCACGGACGTGCCCGCCGGCGAGCACGGGATCACCTTCGACCACCCGCGGCTGGACCAGGTGGGCTGGCTCCCCGACACCCTGCGCGCCCGGGTGGAGCCCCGCGGCGACACGCGCGTGGACCTGGCCATCCCCTCGCTCATCCGCCTGGGCGTGCTGGGCTGCCGGGGCGAGGCGGCGCCGGGCACGTCCGTGGCCGTGGGCCACGTGGCCGACGCCGCCACGGGCCGCCCCATCCCCGGGGCCCGCGTGGCCATCAGCTGGGCGGGCGCGGCCGAGGGGCTGGAGGCGGCCCGCGTGCGCACGGAGGCCATCGCCGACGACGAGGGCCACTGGTACGCCTGCGAGCTGCCCCAGGGCGCCATGATCGTGGCGCGGGTGGACCAGCCCGGCTACCAGCGGCGCGACGTGTCGTTCTACTTCGACGCGCCGTCGGCCGTGCACACGGAGTTCATGCTGGCCCCCGGCGGCCGGGGCGAGACGGCGTTCCTCACGGGCCGCGTGCTCAGCCAGCAGAACGGCGCGCCGCTGCAGGGCGCCGTGGTGGCCGTGGAGGGCACGACCATCTCGGCCATGAGCAACGACCTGGGCTTCTGGGAGCTGGCCAACGTGCCCCCGGGCCACCGCACGCTGCGGGTGCGCCACGCGGGCGCCGAGCGGGCGCTTCCCGTGCGCGTGCCCGAGGGCGGCGTGGTGGACGTGGAGGTGCGCGTGCCGCCCGACGCGTACACGCTGGCCCCCATCACCGTCACGGCCGCGCGCAACCTGGGGATCCTGCAGGGCTTCTACGAGCGCCGCCAGTCGGGCTACGGCCAGTACCTCACCCGGGCCGAGGTGCAGCAGCGCGGCGCCCACCGGGTAACGGACCTGCTGGGGGGGATGATGCGCGGCCGGGAGCGCTGCGGTCCGCTGTTGTTCCTGGACGGCATGTACGTGGCGTCAGGCCTGGACTTTTTGAACGTGGCGGACGTGGAGGGCGTGGAGTACTACCAGTCGGGGCTCACGACGCCGCTGGAGTTCCTGCGGGGCAACGGCCGCTGCTCGGTGCTGGCCGTGTGGACCCGCCGCGGCGGCGCGCTCCTGGACGAAGAAACCTGATCTCGCGTCCAGGCGCAGGAAAACCGACAGAAGTTTCTCACGCAGAGGGAGCAGAGGCAGCAGAGTACTTCATCGCGCGACGAAGTTCCTCTGCGCCTCTGCGGCTCTGCGTGAGATTTCTTTTTCTTTTCTCAGCGGGCGCGGATGGCCGCGAAGCGCACCTCGGGCAGGACCATCGCCGTCTCCGCGCAGCTCCCGCCGCAGTCCAGGGCCTGGTTGGTGAACCAGAGGCCCGTGTTCACCTGCCAGCCCCATCCCCCGTTTCGCGGCCAGCTGCGATAGCCGATGCCGGCCGTGGGCCCGTGCACCGCCTCCTCCAGCGGCAGGGCCAGCCCGCGGTATCCCACGTACGCCAGCACGTCGCTTCCGCCGCTCGCCGACGCGCGCACGGGCAGGTACACGCCGCCGCGGACGAACGCGCCCGGCGCCAGCAGCGCCACCCCCGCCTCCCCCGTCCACCGGCCGCGCCCGTTGAACGCCAGCGACGCGGCGATGGGATCGGGAAACGCCGTCAGGGGCGCGATGACGAGGAAGCGGCGCGGCGGCACGCGTGGATCGGCGGCGGGCGCGGCGGACTGCGCGGCGGCGGGCGACGCGAGGCAGACGGCGGCGGCCATGGCCAGCAGCCGGCGGGGACGAAGGCGCATTGTGCGGAAGATCGGTGTGCGGCGGATGGGATGAAGCGCGCGCGGCAAGGGACGTCGCGCGGGGGCGGGCGCCCCGGAGGGACGCCTCCGTGGCGCGGAGGCGTCCGTCGGTGGGAAGAACGTTCAGGGCACGCGGATCGGGACGACGAACGCGCTGCGGTCCCACGAGATGCGCAGGTCGCCCGCATTCACCGCCGACGCGTCCACGAGAATGGTGAACGTCTCCACGGGGGCGGCGACCGTTTCGCGCCGCATGCGGACGCGGCCCAGGTCACGCGCGGCGTCGTAGCTGGTGCCGTTCTGCCCCGTCTGGCGGTTGACGATCAGCCAGCCGCCGTCTTCCTGCGGGATGGAAAAGAGCGTGTACTCGCCGGCCGGCACCTGCAGCGTCGCGCCGTCCGCGCCGGTGAGCACCAGCGCGCGGTCCGTGGTGAAGTGCGTGGCGCGGTTGGCGCCCGTGCGCCACACCTCGCCCCAGCGCACGACCGCGGGGAAGATGTCGCGGCCGCGGCGCTGCGGCGCGCCGTAGTCCACCACGATGTTCGCCCCGCCCATCCGCGCCTCCGCGCGGCCGCGGCCGGAGAGCTCGCCCAGGCCGCGCCCCTCGCGGTCCAGCTGCGCCCAGCGCGCGGCCGCCGACTCCAGCTCCACCCACGGCACCCGCGTGACGACCACCTTGCGCGTGGTCCCCGCCGCGTCGAGGGAGACCAGGCGGCCCCGCGCGTCCGTCCGGGCCGTGGACGGACCGCGCAGGGGGTGCGTGAGCGTCCATCCCCCGCCCTGCGCCGGCGCCACCGTGTACGCCAGCGGCCGTCCGCCGGCCAGCAGCGGGGCGGCTCCGCCCTGTCCGCCGTGGGCGCGCATCAGCACCAACTCGAACGGCCAGTGCACGTAGTCGATCCACGGCAGGGCCGCCGCGGGCGCGTCCACGCGCGACGTGGCCGTGGAGTCGCCCTGGGTGACGGTGCGCGTCCAGCCGGAATCCGCCACGGCGAACACCTCCGTCCGCAGGGGCGCGGCGGCGCTGGCGGGGTCAAAGGTGCGCTCCTCGAAGCGGCGCATGTGCCCGTCGGGCTCCAGGTCCAGCACGTAGCGGCGAACGGTG
>NZ_DASURI010000511.1:0-3192 GCF_036280135.1 Longimicrobium sp. | reverse complement strand
GCGTTGCGCCACAGCACGCCCTGTCGCTCCTCGTCCGTCAGCTCGAGCTTTTCGGTAAAGCGCAGGTAGCTGGCGATGTCGCTGATGGGCCAGTCCGTGCCGAACATCAGCTTGCCGGGATCGTTCACGTAGGCGATCACGTCGTTCACGCGCCGCACGGCCAGCCGCTCGTAGCGCTCCTCGAACGCGCCCAGGGTAAGGCCGCAAAAGTCGCCCAGGACGTTCTCGTTCTTGTAGATCACCTCCATGGCGTCCTGGAACCACGGGTTGCCCAGGTGGCACATGACGAACGTGGTCGCGCGAAAGTCCACGGCGATGTCGTCCACCTCCAGCGGGTGCGCGTAGCGGACCTTGGTGGTGGGGCTGAACGTGTCGCCCGTGTGGATCATCACGGGCACGCCGTGCTCGGCGGCCATCTCGTAGACCGGGTGCAGCCGCCGGTCGGCCAGGTGAAACGGCTGGTAGCCGGGATACAGCTTGAGGCCCGTGATGCGCCGCGCCTGCAGCAGCCCGCGCAGGTAGGCGATCTGGTCCGCGCCCAGGTGCGGAAAGCTCACGCCCGCCACCACGCTGAAGCGCGGATCGTTCTCCACCACGGCCAGCACCTCGTCCGGCGACGGCCGGTCGGGCGTGATGTCGTAGGAGGTGAGGACCACGGAGTGCGCGATGCCGTTGGCGTCCATCTCGGCCGTCAGGCGGGCGTACCGCTCGGCCAGGGTGGGCGCGTCCGCGGGGCTGTAGCGGTTGAGGTGCGTGTGGCAGTCGATGATCACCGGCGCGCGGGGTTCTGGGTGTGCCCCCGGCCCGCGCAGGGAGCGTACCACCCGCCGGGGATCGGGGCGGAGGGTCGTGCGGAGCCGAACCCGCGCCGGACGTGGCCGCGCCCGAGACGGAGCGGGTAAACCCGCCGCTGGGAAAGCCAAAAGCCCCGTCTCGCGCTGACGCGCGATGCGAACGAGGCTTCAACCGACCGGCCCCGCGGCCCGCGCCGCGCGCCGGTGCCCGTTGGAAGCATACACCCTCTCCCGCGCAGTTTGCGGGAGAGGGTGCGAGCGACAGCGAGCGGGTGAGGGCCCCCGCCGGACCCGGTGCACACCGGTCTGCCTTCGCTGGGGCAGTCCGCGCAGGCGGACTTCGTGCCGTTCCAGCGGCGAATTCATTCGCTCCGGCTGGGTGCCCGCTGGGTGCCGGCGCCCCCTCGTCCTACGCCGCCTCGCGGTGCAGATAGTCGCGCTCCACGAGCCCCGCGACGGTGCAGGCGGCGTGCGGCCGGCCAATGCGGCGCGCGGCGGCGGACAGCCCGTCCAGCAGCCCCGGCTCCGCGAACAGCCGCCGCAGCTGCTGCCGCATGGCATCCTGCGTGGGCGCGCAGAGGGCGGCGCCCTCGGCCACCACGGCGCGCGTGTTCTCCTCCTCCGCGCCGGGAATGGGCTTCGTCAGCAGCAGCGGCTTGCCCAGGGCCAGCGACTCGCTCACCGTCAGCCCGCCCGGCTTGCCCACCACCACGTCCGCCGCGGCCAGGTAGCGCTCCATCCCGCACACGTGGCCGTACACGCGCAGCCGCTCCTCCGCCAGCCCGGCGGCGCCCAGCCGGCAGCGCGCGCCGTCGTTCCGTCCGCAGACGGCCAGCAGCTGCACGCCGGACCCCGTGGCCTGCAGCGCCGCCTCCACGCCCTCCTCCACGCCGATCCCCAGCCCGCCGCCCATCACCAGCGCCACGGGCCGGTCCGGCGCCAGCCCCAGCGCCGCGCGCGCCTCGGCCCGGGACGGCGCGTGGGCGAACACGGGGTCGATGGGGATGCCCGTCGCCTCGATCCGCCCCCGCCGTACGCGCCGGCGGAGCTCGCCCGCCAGCGTCTCCGTGGCGACGAAGTACGTGCTCACGCCCGGCTGGGCCCAGAAGCGGTGCAGGCCAAAGTCCGTGACGACGAGGCCGAAGCGCGGCAGGCCGTGGCGGCCGGCGGCCAGCTGGCAGGGGAGGAAGTGCGTGGAGACGGCTACGCTCCAGGGACGCGAAAGGAGCAAGCGGCGGAACTCGCGAAAGAGCGTGCGCTGGGCCAGGGCGCCCCACCGCGCGCTGTCGTGGTCATCACCGTCCGTCAGGCGGTAGATCTCCTTCCAGACGCGCGGCGCCTTTTCCACCATCTTCTCGAACAGCGAGCCGTAGAACGCCCGCACCCACCGCGGCGCGATGGAAAGCAGCTCCACGTGCTCCACGTGCACGCCGGGGTCGCGGGCGGCCAGGGCGCCGCGCACGGCCTCGGCGGCGCGCATGTGGCCGGCGCCGTTGGCGGCGGAGACGATCAGGACGGACGGCTGTCTCATCTGCGGATCAAAAGGAATCCGGGTGTCCCCTCGCGGTCCAGGCCGCGCCACACCATCGCCCCGCGAAATCACGCCGCGGTCACGCCCCCGTAAACAAGCTGCCTCGGCGTACCGATCTACAGGATGCGTGAAGCAAGGAACGTGCTTTCCCCGCAACGGGTTTCGCAGTCCGGAAGGGCACCCGCGCCGTCACGCGTTCGCGCCGCCTCCGGTGCGGGACCGTTACACGCCGTGCGTTGGGGCGTGAAGCGCGGCCCCGAGGTTTGTCGGCGAGCGCAACCACCACGAACCGGGGAGCCCGAACGCCATGACCGCCTGGATCGTACGCCTGCACGCCCACGACGAGCGCGCCCTGCACGCGCTGGTGCTTCGCCGCCGGCCCACGCTGGACCGCGCGATGCACGCCGTGACGCACCTGGGAGACGCCGCGTTCACCGTCGGCATCACCGTCCTGATGATGCTGGGCGCCATTCCCGGCCTGCGCGAGGTGGGGTTCCACGCCGCCTTCGCGCTCGTGGGCTCGCACCTGGTGGTGCAGATGCTCAAACGCACGGTGTCGCGCGCGCGGCCCCGCATGCCCGAGGGCTTCGCGGCGCTGGTGCAGCCGCCGGACCGCTTCAGCTTTCCGTCCGGGCACGCGGCATCGTCGCTGTCCGTGGCGCTGGCGCTGGCGACCGTGCTGCCCGGCCCGGCAGGGGTCGCCGTGCTCGCGTTCGCGGCGCTGACGGGGATGTCGCGCTGCTACCTGGGCGTGCACTATCCCGGCGACGTGATCGTGGGATGGGGGCTGGCGGTGGTGGGCCTCGTGTCAGCCGGCGTGGTCATCGGCTGACGTGTTTCGCGCGGGGCGCCGCCGGTGCGTGGGAG
>NZ_DASURI010000510.1:0-15898 GCF_036280135.1 Longimicrobium sp. | reverse complement strand
ATAGGGAACAGGGAATAGGGAATAGCCAGCAACGGCGGGCGAAAGCGGCTCGGACGCGGTGGGTCCGGTCCGTGTCGGACTGGATCGAACCCGGACTCGCTCTCTCTCCGTTCCGGCCGCCGTCATCCCGCTATTCCCTATTTCCTATTCCCTATTTCCTGCCCTTCAGAACGTCCAGAACCCCGACAGGCTCAGCGCCCGGTACCGGTAATCCGCCGACGCCGCGGCCGGCGAAAGCTGGTTCAGCCCCGTGTTGGCGAACACGCCGCTCAGCACCACGCGCCGGCCGGGAGAGAACAGGTACGCCACGCTCCCCGTTCCCCGCAGCGATCCGCCGGGGTCGCCGTCGCTGCGCACCTGCTGGATGCCCGGCGCTAGCTCGGCGTTCAGGCTCCAGTGGCGCCACTCGCGCAGCCACCGCGCCGTGAGCTCGCCCAGGCCGTAGAAGTCCGGGTCAAAGTAGCCCAGGTTCTCGTCCCGCTCGAAGCCGAACGCGCGGAACCCCAGGCCGATAGTCAGCGGGGGCGAGACCCGGCGGGCCACGGCCAGCGAGCCGTTGATCCGCCGGTTGGCGCCCCGGCCGGCGCTGTCCTCGCGCGTCTGGAACGCCGCCGTCCCCGCCCCCGCCGACACCGTCCACCCCTGCGCGGGCGTCCACCCCAGCCCGGCCGAGAACTCGTCCAGGAACACCTCGTTGCGGATGAGCGCCGCGCTGCCGTCCAGCGCGTAATGCGCGTAGCCCGCGCTGCCCGTCACCGCGAACCGCCCCGGCGACGTCACGCCCAGCCGGTACGTGGGGATGGGATCGTGGTCGTCCACGTCGTACAGGCTCGTGCCCACCGTGCCCGTGACGCCCCACCCGGGCTCCGCCTGCAGCCACAGCGTGCCTGCCACGCCCAGCGACTGCCATTCCGCGGGATCGGACTCGTCCGTGGCGAGGCGGCGGTACAGGTCGACGCGCACCTCCGTCCGCGGGCTCAGCGGGCGAAAGGCGGAGGAGACGGACGCCGTGCCGATCTCGTTGCCGTCCGAGTCCCACTCGCTCACGTACGACCCGCTGGCCCGCGGCGCCACGGCCTGCCGCGCCCAGCGCAGGGCCTCGCGCGCGTCGCGGTCCGTCGGCGCGATGGACGTCGCCCGCCGCGCCGCCTGCAGCGCGGACGCGTCGCGGCCCTGCCAGCGCAGCGTCTGCGAAAGGCCCACCCACGCGGCCGCGTCGTTGGGGTTCCGCGCGATCACGTCGCGCCAGCGCCGCTCCGCCACGACCAGGCGGCCGCCCCACGCCGCCGTCCGCGCCAGGCCCCGCAACGCCTCTGCGTTGGTGGGCTCCAGGGCGAGCACCCGCTGGTACACCACCTCCGCGCTGTCCAGCCGCGACGCCCACGCCAGCACCGTCCCCAGCCCCAGCAGGGCCTCGGTGTCGCGGGGGTTCTGCGTCAGGATGGAGTCGTACGCCGCCACGGCCGCGTCAAAGCGCGACGCCCACGACAGCACGCGCGCCCGGCTGAGCCCGATCGACCGGTCGTCCGGCGTGATCTCCTGCAGGCGGCCGTACGTGGCCAGCGCCTCGTCGTAGTTGCCGGCCCACGACTCGAACTGCGCGCGGGCCTGCAGGGCCGGGAGAAAGCCGGGGTCCTGCGCCAGCAGCGGGTCCAGCGCCCGCGCGGCCGCGGCCGGGTCGCCGCGCCAGGCCAGCACGCGCGCCCGGTCCACCTGCGCCTCGCGGTTGGCGGGGTCGATCCGCAGCAGCCGGTCGAACAACGCCAGCGACTCGGGATACCGCTCCGCCCACGCGCGGATCAGCGCCACCCGGTGCAGCGCCGTCACGTCCGACGAGTCCGCCGCCAGCCGCGCCTCGTACAGGGGCGTGGCGGCCGCGATGTCACCCGCGGCCCAGGCGCGGTCCGCCTCGTCCTGGGCGCGCGCGGGGGCGGCCCAGGCCAGCAGGAGCAGGCAAAGGAGGAGCGTGCGCCTCATCGGCCGCCCTCGCGGAAGACGGAGGGCTGGATGGTGCGATACGTCTCGCGCATGGCGTCGTACACCGGGCGGGCGCGCTCGCGGTAGCGCGGCTCCTCCCACGTGGGCCAGGTGAACGACGCCACGTCGGCCGCGCGGCCGCTGGCGGGCCACTGGCGCCAGGTGGAGCCGGTGCGCGCGGCGGCCAGGATGCGGATCCCCTCCACCGTCGTCGTGCCGAACTCGCCGGGGATCTGCCCCTCGGGGTCCTGCAGCACGCGGCGCTCGCTGGGATCCGTGAAGTTCAGCAGCATCCAGGGGATGCGCACCTCCAGCACGCCGTCGCCGCGCTCCCACAGGCCGTCCGGCGGCCCGCCGCGCCACAGGATGCCGCGGTCGTATCCCAGGGCCGCGAACTCCGTCCCGTCCCGGCCAAAGCGCCGGCGGTTGGTGACCACCCGCAGCGAGTCGTATACGCCGTCCTCGTTGGGCTGCGTGCGGTACGGCCGCTTGAAGCGCTGCTGGAAGCGGCCCCAGAAGTAGCCCGGGAGCGCGTCCTCGATGTCCGGCGGCGGCGTGGGCTGGCCGGGAATGATGTTGATCTCGTCGATGGCGAACGGGTTGGACGGCGGGTCCACCACCAGCCGCACCTCGTCCTCGCGCGCCGTCAGGGCGAACTCCAGCCCCACGGGCAGGCGCTGCCCCACGCGGCCCGGCCAGCGGAAGTCACCCGCCTCGGGCTTGAGGATGTCGAAGCCCAGCATCAGCTCCTCGGGCAGGCGGCCGTTGGCGCCCTCGAAGAAGAGCCACAGGTACCCCTCGTCCGCCGCCGCGCGCACGGTGCCCTCCGCCGTCTGGTACAGGGCCGGCATCCGCCGCCACGACGCCGTGCGCTGGGCCAGGGTGGCGCCGGGCACCACCTCGCCCGGGTCCTCGGCCAGCATCCCGTAGTGCTGCTCGGCGTCCAGGCGGTTGTACCACAGGCGGTTGCGCTCCAGCGGGATCTCGAACTCGATGACGATCCAGTTCTTCTTGAACCACTCGTCGATCCAGGCGAAGATGGCGCCGCCGGCCATCCCGCTCTCCGCGATCTCGCGGGTAAGGCGGGCGTTGACCTCGGCCATCTGCGCCTCGTTGTGGCCGCCGTGGTGCCACCCCTGCGGCTGCAGGTGCGCGCTGCCGATGCTGGCCGGCACGCCGTACTCGCTGATGACCACGGGCATGTGGTCGTGGTGCCGCTTGAGCTCCGTCAGGTAGCCAAAGTAGTTGCTGCGCCCCTCGGACGACGACGTGCGGTTGTACCCCGGGTCCAGCACCATGAAGTCCGGGTAGTACGGATACGCGTGGTAGCTCGCGAAGTACCCCGCGGGGAACGCGGCCGTGGGCGTGACGAGGTTGGCGTCCAGCCCCGTGGCGTCGTTGTCGTACTCCAGGGGCCGCGCGTCCACCCGCTCGCCCAGGCGCTGGCGGATGGCGATCTCCTCCGCCACGGTGGACTCGGTGGGATGCGTGAGCGGGTCCAGCGTGGGCCAGTTGGTGTAGGCGACGGGCCGCTGGGCGCGGTAGGTGTCCGTCTCGTAGGCGATGATGTACTCGCTGGCCTTGCCCAGCCACGCGTCCATGGGCGTGCCGCCCTCCACGGTGAGGAAGCGGCCGCGGTGGCCGCGCATCTCCGGGTGCAGCTCGTTGAACGCCACGACGGAGAACGGCTCCCACTCGCGGCCGATGATGTACGCCAGCACCCAGGGCGACACGTCGGCCGTGTAGTATCCGCCGGCGTGGCCGGGGCGCACGGGGACGTCGGCGCGGCCGTGCAGCAGGTCCACCACGCGGCGCATCTCCTGGAAGAACTCGCCCTCCCACTCGGGGTTGGCGAAGTCGTCCTCGGGCGGCAGCTCGGCCCACACGCCGTGGATGACCCACAGGGGCGCGTCGGGGTGGGCGCGGTTCCATTCGTACAGGGCGCCGTAGAAGTGCGGCGGATGGATGGTGTACACGCGTACGGTGTTGGCGCCCATGGCGGCCATTCCCTCGATCCAGCGCACGTACGTCATGCTGTCGGGAAACTCGCTGGGATGCTTGCCGGGCAGGGCCGCGCCCAGGTTGACGCCCTTGATGTAGAACGGCTCCCACCCGCGGGCCGTGCGCACCTCGAACCGGTCGCGGTTGGTGCGCGCGGGATACGCGAGCTCCGCCGGAAGGACGAGGGGCGGGCGCACGGGCGCGGCGGCGGGCGGCGGTCCCAGCCGGGCCAGGAAGTCGCGCGCGTCGGCGTTGCTGGGGTCGATGGCCTGCGCGCGGGTGAACGCGGCGCGGGCGGCCTCTCGGTCGTCCGAGCGCCACGCGGAGATGCCCAGGCCCACGAGCGCGTCCACGTTGCGGGGCGCGTCGGCCACGACGCCCTCGAAGAGGCGCCGGGCCTCGGCCGTGCGGTCCTGGCGCAGCTCCACGTAACCCAGCCCCGTGCGGGCGCCCTCGTGGCGCGGGCAGGCGCGCAGGGCGGCCTCGAAGGCCGTGCGGGCGGCGGCCATGTCGCCGCCGCGGTAGGCCGTCCAGCCGCGGTCGGCGGCGGGGTTGCCGGCCGCGGGGCACTCCTGTGCGGCGGCGGGCGCCGCGTCCGCGCCGTGCGTGGCGAGCGTGCCGCCCGCGAGCGCGCCCGCCAGGGCGAGCGCCAGCGCGCGGCGGTGGGTCCAGCGACTGCGGTGCGGCGCCATCCACTCCATGGTCCCTCTTCCCTTCTGGTTCATCGTCCCGTCCACCCGTCCACGTCCACCGTCCGACTGCCGGCCATCGTGGGCGCCGAGTCCGTGCCGCCCAGCGAAGTGTGTCTCGCCCGCGGAGGGCCCCCTCCCCCCGGCCCCCTGCCCCCGCTTCGCGGGGGAGGGGGAGAACTGCTCTCGGTGAGGCAGGGTCCGCGCCGGGAGCAACCCGCCCCGCGCTGGGTCTGGGGTGTACACCCTCTCCCGCGCAGTTTGCGGGAGAGGGTGCGAGCGACAGCGAGCGGGTGAGGGCCCCCCGCCGTTGCAGGCTATTCCCTATTCCCTGTTCCCTATTCCCTGCCGTTCGCCGTCACTTCACCGCCTGCGGCGCCTGGAACCCCCGCCGCTCCATGCTCCCCCACGACTTGCTGCCGCGCATGAAGTTCCAGATCCCCTTGAGCCGCCAGATCACCGTGAGCTGGCGAAAGCCCAGGTTTTCCACGAACGCCCACAGCACCAGCAGCACGCGGTCCTTGAAGCTGTCGTAGCGGTGGAACGACGCCTCCTCCATCACCAGCGTGGCCACGGTGAGCACGGAGCCCAGGCCGTACGCCATCAGGAAGAAGAGGATGGCGAACGGCACGTCGATGGCGCCCACCACCAGCCCCAGCAGCAGGCCGATGAGGCCCACCAGCTCCACCACCGGCGCCAGCAGCTCCACGATGACGAAGTACGGGTAGACCACCAGCCCCATGGCTCCGTACTTGGGGTTGAACATCACGCCGCGGTGGCGCCACAGCACGTCCGCCAGGCCGCGGTGCCAGCGGTCGCGCTGGCGGCCCAGCACGCGCGTGGTCTCGGGCGCCTCGGTCCACGCCACGGGGTCCGGCACGAACGCGATGGCGTGGGGCCCGTGCTCCTCGTAGCCAATGCGCCGCAGCCGCAGCGCCAGCTCCATGTCCTCGCCCACCGTGGCGTGCTCGTACCCGCCCGCCGCGATCATCGACGCGCGCCGGAACAGGCCAAACGCGCCGGAGATGATGAGGTTGCCCCCCAACCGGTTCCATCCCAGCCGGCCGAAGAGGAACGCCCGCAGGTACTCCACCACCTGCACCCCCGGCAGCAGCTTGCGGGGGGCGCGGGCCCGCGTCACCCGGCCGCTCTCCACGAGCGAGCCGTTGGCGATGCGGATGGTGCCGCCCGCCGCCACCACGTCGTCGCGCTCCAGGAACGGCCGCACCATCCGCTGCAGCGAGTCCGGCTCGATGAGCGTGTCGGCGTCGATGGCGCAGACGAGCTCGCCCGTGGCGAAGTTGAGCCCGGCGTTCAGCGCGTCGGCCTTGCCCCCGTTCACCTTGTCGATGACCACGAGGTTGGGGTAGAGCCGCGAGCGGTACAGGCCGATGACGTCCTTGGAAGGGATACGCTTCTGGTAGATGGGATGGATGGGCGACAGGTCGAAGGTGTCCACCAGCACCGCCATGGTGGTGTCCTTGGACCCGTCGTTCACGACGACGACCTCGAGGTTGGGATAGTACAGGGCCAGCAGCGCCCGCACGCTCTCCGCCACCGTGGCGCCCTCGTTGTACGCCGGCGCCAGCATGCTGATGCTGGGCACCACGCGCGAGCCCATCAGCCGCCAGCGGGCGCGGCCGCGCGAGAGCATCACGTACTCGCGCATCTCGATGCCGGCGCTCACCAGCAGCAGCATGTACCAGCCGTTCACCAGCAGGAAGTAGACGAGGATCGCCCACTCCAGCCGCACCAGGACGAGCGACGCGATCTCTCCGGCGCTCACGTCCACCGTTCCCGGTTGGCGGATGATTCCGGCAGGTCCAGCACCTGCCGCGAGATGTCGGCCGCGAAGGGGTCGGAGTCGCCCAGCCCCTTGCGCAGGTAGAGGATGCCCGGGCTGCCCAGCCGCCGCAGGGCCAGCGCGCTCTGGCTGCGGACGATCCACGCGCGGTCCCGCAGCAGCGGCGCGATGACGGACGCCGACGGCCAGTGCCCCAGCCGTCCCAGGGCGGCCGCCGCGGCGGCGCGGACCTCCGCGTCCTCGTCCTGCACCAGCGCCTGCAGCCGGCCCACGGCCTCCTCGCTGCCCACGGCGCCGGCGAGCGCCGCGGCCCGGGCGCGCACGTACGGCAGCGGGTCCCCGCACAGGCGCATGGCCGGCCCGGCAAAGCGCACGTCGGGCATGCCCGCGGCCACGTCCAGCGCGGGCTCGGCGTGGCGGCCGTTGTGGCGCTCCAGGTAGCGGGCCAGGGGAGCGATGGCGTCCGGGCCCACGCGCAGCAGGCTGTCGCGGACGACAAAGGTGCCGTAGCGGTCCGTGCGGGGCAGCAGCTTTACCAGCCGCTCGATCAGGTCGGGGGTGGGATGGGTGCCCACCCACTCCACGGCCTCCGTGCGCACGGCGGGGTGCGGGTCCTCCAGCAGGGGCGGGACGATGGCGTCGCCGCCGCCCACGGCCGACAGCAGGCGGACGCCGTGCAGGCGGTCGCGCCAGTCGCGGCTGGCGGCCATCCGCTCCGCCACGGGGATCAGGCCGATCTCGCGGGCCAGCTGCGCCAGCTGGTCACGGCTTTGTCCCGTGATGCTGGGCACCAGCTCCGTGAACAGGCGGATCTGCTGGCGCACGGGAAGCCCGCGCAGCACGGCCTCGTCCGGGCGTGTGAGGCGGCCCGTGCGCACCACCTCCAGCAGCGCGCGGCGTCCCTTCTCCACCGGCACGGCCCACCGCCGCTCGCGCCGCTGCGCCAGCCACGCGTGCCCAAAGAGCATGATGAGCGAGAGGACGAGGATCACCCCCTCGGCGATCAGCGCCGATTCGACGAGGAAGCGTGGCGTCATCGGCCCGCCTCCCGTCCCGCGATGACGATCCGCCGGGTCGAAGCCGGCGTATCCATCACCCGATCGCGATCGCGCCTGACCTCGCCGAGATCCGCGGAATCCACCCGGTCCAGGAGATCGGCCGACCCCGCCGCGTCCGCAACGCCAGTGTGGGGGAACGCGCCCAATCGGAAAGGGAGCGGATGCGCCCGCATGGCGCCGAGCGAATGAGTTCGCCGCTGGAAGGGCACCAAGTCCGCCTTCGCGGACCGCGCGGGCGAGCCCCTGCCCTGTCGCCGGCCTCCGACAACGAGCACGGCCTTCTCCCCCGCTCCGCGAGGAGCGAAGGGGGAGAAGGCCGCGTCGCGGGTGTACGTCCGCGAAACCGCGCGTCGGCGGCGGTGCCTGCCCACGCGAGGGCTCGGCATGACCATCGGATCGATCGTCATCCTCATGCCCGGAGCGCCCGGCGGATGCGCTGCAGCAGCACGGGCACGCTGAACGGCTTGCTCACGTGGTCGAACGCGCCCAGCTCCAGGGCACGCACCACCTCGGCCTCGTGCGTGCGCACGGTGAGGACGATCACCCGCGTGCGCTCCAGCAGCCGCTCGCGGGCCATCACCCGCAGCACGCCCAGGCCGTCCAGCCCGGGGAGGTCCACGTCCAGCAGCACCGCGCGGGCGCGCAGCTCCGGCGCCGTGCCCGTCAGCAGGCGGGCGGCGCGCTCGCCGTTGTCCACCCACTCGTGGCGCAGGCCGCGCGTCTCCAGGGCGTGCTGCAGCAGCCGGGCGATGGCGGGATCGTCCTCCACCACCAGCACGTCCACCGTGCGCGGGCCCTCGCCCTGGCCGGGCGTCCACCCGGAGGGGAGCACGCGGTCGCGGCCGGCGGCCTTGGCGGCGTACATGGCCGCGTCCGCCGCGCGATACAGGCTCTGCAGGTCGCGCCCGTCGGAATCGAACTCCGCCACGCCCGCGCTGAACGTCACCTGGAACGGCTCGCCGGACGGGGACTTGAACGGCTCCTCGCGCAGCACCTCCAGGGCCTCGGCCAGGCGCTGCACGCCGTCGGCCTTGTCCATCCCGTACATCCCCACGACGAACTCCTCGCCGCCCCAGCGCGCCACCACGTCCTCGGCCCGAAAGCGCTTCTGCAGCAGGCGCGCGACGCGGGAGAGCACCTCGTCGCCCACGGCGTGGCCGCAGCGGTCGTTGACCTGCTTGAAGCAGTCCAGGTCCACGATGCCGAACGCCAGGGGGTCTCCCTGCCCCGCCGCCAGGCGAAGAAAGCGCTCCAGCACCTCCTCGGAGCCGCGGCGGTTGGGCACGCCCGTCAGGGCGTCCGTCTCGGCCAGGGAGCGCTGCAGGCGCACGCGCTCCAGCCGGTTGTGGATGCGCGCCCCCAGCTCGGGCCCCACGAACGGCTTGCTGACGAAGTCGTCCGCGCCGGCGGCGAACACGGCCTGCACGGTGGTGGGGTCCGCGCGGGAGGTGAGAAAGACGACGGGCACGCTCTTCCAGCGCGGGTCGTTGCGCAGCACGCGGCACAGCTCCAGGCCGTTCACCCGCGGCATGTCCACGTCCAGCAGCACCACGTCGGGCGCGGACGACTCCAGGGCCTCCCAGAACCGCTCCGGCTCGGCCAGGGCCTCCACCCGCACGCCGTGCGGCTCCAGGACAAAGCGCACGGCCTCGAGGATGGAGGGATCGTCGTCCACGGCCAGCACGGTGGCGGAGCGCCGCTCGTCGGGCTTGAGCAGGGGCTCCACGGCGTCGATGGCGCGGGCCGGCGCCAGCGGTTTGCGCAGGAACCCGCGTCCGCCCAGCCGCGCCACCTCCACGCGGTCCGTGAAGGCGTCGCTGCGGGTGAAGACGATGGAGGGCACGGGGGGAAAGCGGTCCGAGAGCGCGCGCAGCAGCTCCATCCCGCCCTCCACGCTGATGTCCAGCAGCGCCGCGTCGGGGCGGGCGGCGGCCAGCAGCGAGCGCGCCTCGCCCATGGTGTGGACCACGGCGGGGCGCAGGCCGCGGGCGTGTGCCTCCATGGCCAGCCGGCTGGCCGTCTCGCGGTCCTCGTCCACGATGAGCAGCGTGGGCAGGTCCGCCTCGGCCGCGGGGGGGCCGCCGTCCTCCGCGGGGCCGCCGGGCAGCCACGGCGCGGTCTCCGCCGGGCGCGCGGGCGGCGGCGGCGCGGGGGCGGCGCCCATGGGGGTGGCCGTGCCGGAAAGCTCCTGGCGGATGGCCACGGCCAGGTCCGCCAGGCGCAGCGCGTCCGCCTGCCCGGGCGCATTGGGGCCGCCCAGCATGGTCTCGGCCTCGCGCGACAGGCGCGACGCCTCCGCGAAGCCGAAGGTGCCCACGGAGCCGGCCAGCTTGTGGGCCTCGCGCTCCGCCTCGCGCCGTGCCTCGCGGTCCAGCCTGCCCTCCAGCAGCCCCAGCGCGGCGGATTCCAGCACGTCCACGCGGGCCATCACCTGGTCGCGGTACTTGGCCCACACGCTGGCCACGGCCGCGTTGAGCCCCGCCGCCGCGGCCCCGCCGCCCGCGGCCGGCGCCGGGGCGCCCAGGCCCAGGCGCTCCATGGCCTCGCGGACGAGCGCCTCGCGGTCCAGCGGGTGATGAAAGACGCGGGCGACGCCAGCCTCGCGAAAGGTGTCGCCCAGGGCCAGCGCCTGCTCCGACGTGGCCGTGACGAGCACGACCAGCCCGGCCATGGTCACGCGCAGCCGCGCGAACGCCTCCACGAGCGCGTCGTCCTCCTCCAGCCACGAGGCGTCCACGGCGGCGAGCGTCCACGGCTCGCGGCGCAGCGCGTCGGCCGCGTCACGCGGGGACGGCTGGTCTTCGACCATGGCGCCGGCCAGGCGCCGGGCCAGCAGCCCGGGGACGTCCGGGGGCAGGCCCGCGACGAGGACCTTGTTCATGGCCGGCTCCGCGTGGGGAGGGCGAGTTCCGGCGCGAAGGAACCGCGGGTTACAGGGGACGGGTTACAGGGGACAGCCCGCAACGACCGCCCCCGCCGTCCGCCGTCCGCGGCACGCGTGGCCCGGGTCCGCGACGGGCGGCGGCCGGGGGCCGATCCGCAGTGGGTGGCCGTCCCCTGTCCCCTGTCCCCTGTCCCCCGCGGTTCATCCCCGGGGGAACCCGGCGCCGCGCCCATCACCCCGCCCATCCCAGGACCCCCCGCACCTCGTCCGCCAGCGACATGGGATCGAACGGCTTGGCCAGGATGCCCGCCACGCCCAGGTCGTCGAAGCGGCGCCGGTCGGCGGCCTGCACCTTGGCCGTGAGCAGGATCACGGGGATGTCGGCCGTCTCGGGCGCGGCCTTGAGGGCGCGGGCCGTGGCGGGGCCGTCCATCCCCGGCATCATCACGTCCAGCAGGATGGCGTCGGGGCGCTCCGCCGCCGCCACGCGCAGGGCGTCCGCCCCCGACGGCGCCGTGTGCACCTCCCACCCGGCCGTCATCTCCAGCGACATCTGCGCGACCTCGCGGATGTCGTCCTCGTCGTCCACCAGCAGGATCTTGCGGCTCATTGTGCGGTCGTCGTGTGGCGCGCGGGCGCGATGCGGTTGAGCAGCGACACCACGCGCTTTTCGAATTCGTCCGGCGAAACCCGTCCCTTGGTCAGGAACTCCGTGTGGCCCAGGCGCAGCCGCTCGCGGTCGTCCTCCTCCAGCTCGCGGGCCGTGTACACCACCATGGGAATGCCGCGCAGGGCGTCGCTGCCCCGCAGGGAATCCACCACCCAGTAGCCGTCGCCGTGGGGCAGCCCCAGGTCCAGCACCAGCAGGTCCGGCGCGGCGCGGCGCACCTGCTCCACGGCCTCTACCCCCGTGGGGGCGTGCAGCGCCTCGATGCCGTGCCGGCCAAACACCTCCAGCAGCACCCGGGCAAGGTCCGGGTCGTCCTCCACCAGCAGCACCCGGCGCGGCTTCCAGCGCACGCTCACGGCCTCTTCCAGCGCGTGCAGCAGCCCCTGCTCCTTGAACGGCTTTTCCACCCAGTCCACCACCTCGCGGGTGTGCTGCACCCGCGGCATGGGCTTGAGGGCGCTCAGGATGACGACGGGGATGGACCGCGTGTCGGGCCGCTGCCGCAGGGCCGTGAGCGTGTCGGAGCCCGTCATCCCGGGCATCATCATGTCCAGCAGGATGGCGTCGGGGTGCAGCCGCACGGCCTCGCGCACGGCCGTCTGCCCGTCCTGCACGCCCACCGTGCGGTAGCCCCACCCGCGCAGGATCTCCTCCACGACGATCAGCACCGACGAATCGTCATCGCACACCAGGATGAGCGGGCCCTCGCCGTCGTCGGCCTCCACGGGCCGCGGCTCGGGGACAAAGGGCGCGGGAAGGGTGAAGGTGAAGGTGCTTCCCTCCCCCGGCTGGCTCTCCACCCAGATGCGCCCCCCGTGCTGCTGGACGATGCTGCGGCAGATGGCCAGCCCCAGCCCCGTGCCCCCCTTGTCGCGCGCGTCCGACGAGTCCACCTGGCTGAAGCGCTCGAAGATGCTTTCCAGCCGGTCGGCGGGAATGCCGCGCCCCTGGTCGCGCACCCGGAACACCACCTCGCCGTCGCCGCGCTCCACCGTGAGCGAAACTTCGGCACCCGGCGGGGAGAACTTGATGGCGTTGGACAGCAGGTTCGTGAGCACCTGGAGAATGCGGTCCGGGTCCGCCTCCAGGGGCTGCCGGTCCGCCCATGCGTACAGCTTGACCCCCAGCTTCTCGGCCATGGCCGACATCACGTCTACGGACTGGTGGGCCAGGTCGGATGCATCCACGGCCCGCAGCTCCATGGTCACGCGGCCGCTCTCGATGCGCTCGATGTCCAGGATGTCGTTGATGAGCCGCACCAGCCGGTCGGTGTTCTGCACGGCGATCTCCAGCATCCGCCGCCCCTTCTCGGGCACCTCGCCCATCTTGCCGGCGGCCAGCAGCCCCAGCGACCCGCGGATGGAGGTAAGGGGCGTGCGCAGCTCGTGGCTCACGACGGAGACGAACTCGTCCTTCATCCGCTCCACCTCGCGGCGCTCCGTCACGTCGCGAAAGGTGACCACGGCGCCCGTGATGCGCCCGTCCTCCACGATGGGCGTGCTGGCGTACTCCACGGGGAACGAGGTGCCGTCGGCCCGGCGAAAGACGGCGTCCTTGACCTCGCGGGCCACGCCGGAGCCCAATGTGGCCCGGACGGGGTTCACGCCCTCGCCGCCGGCCTCGGCCGCGCCCATGCCCAGCACGGCCTCGAACGGCCGGCCGATGACGTCGTCGGGCGAGCGGCCCAGCATGCGCGCGGCGGCGGGGTTCAGGAAGAGCGTGTAGCCCTGGGGGTCCAGGCCGTAGATGCCCTCGGCGGCCGCGTCCAGGATGAGCTCGTTTTGCCGGCTGATGCGGACGAGGGCGTCGCGGGCCAGGGCGCGCTCGGCCACCTCGCCCTCCAGGGCGTGGTTGAGCTCCGCCAGGCGTCGCGTGCGGCGGTGTACCATGAGGGCCGTGGCGATGGCCAGGCCGATGGCCAGCAGCGAGCCGGCCAGCAGCAGCAGGCGCGTGCGCCGCTCCAGCGACCCCGCGCGGTCCGCCCGCTCGCGCAGCAGCCCCGACTCCGCCGACTCCACCTCGTCCATGGCCCGGCGAACGCGCTCCACGGCCTCGCTGCGCACGGCGGCGCTGCGGGGGTCCGACGCCACGGCGATGGCCTGGTCGCGCGTGGTCTCCGGGCGCAGCACGCCGCTCTCGGCCTGCAGCCGCAGCCAGTCGCGGGCGGCCCGCTCGGCGGCGTCCAGGCGCCGCTGCTGCGCGGGGTTGTCGCGGGTGAGCCGGCGCAGCACGGGGCTTTGCCGCTGCAGCACGCCCAGGCCGGCGCGCCACTGCTCCAGGAAGCGCGGGTCGCGCGTCAGGGCGTAGCCGCGAAAGCCCGACTCCATCTCGGCGATGCCCTCCTGCACCTCGTGGGTGGCGTCGAGCACCTGGTAGGTGTGCAGGGACCAGCGGTTGGCCGACGACAGGCCGCGGAACGTCTCGTTGGCGAGCACGATCAGCAGCACCACCACCGCGAGCAGGAACGCGAAGGTGAGGACGAACCGGCGGGACCTCAGGGAGCGGTGGGGCATTCCGTTTCCGTGTGCGCGGCGCGCATCCATTCCCAAAACCGCGAAAATAGACCGGCCAACCTTATGCAAGCCTTGGCTGCTGTCAACCGTCGTGGGCCGCGCATCACACCCGTGATGGCCCCAGGGTTGTGCTGGGATTGCGTCAGGCAAACATCGTACTCAAACACGTGCGCCCCCACCGGGACAAATCCCGGCGGGGGCGCGATGCCGTTGGGGCAAAACCGGTTATTCCTCGTCCCCGCCGCCGGCCTGCAGGCGCGCTTCCACGAACTCCACGCCCTCGGGGGTGATGGCGTACTGCTTACGGGCCTGGCGGGTGGTGCCCATCTTCTTCTTCTGCACCATCAGGGGCGGCTTGGCCCGCAGGTTGGACTCGATGGCGCGGGTGATGTTGGGCACGGGAATGCCGGCGCGCTTGAGCTCGGCATTGATGGCCTGGCTGGTGACGGTCTTGTCGGCCTTGCCGCGGGAGAGCGTGTACGCGCCCATGAGGGCGCGCTCGGCCATGGTCTCGGGCGACCACTGGCCCAGCAGGCTGCCCATCTGCACGCCGCGGCGGGGGCCGCGTCGCCCCGTGCCGCTGCCGCGCGGGCGGCCCGGCCGGCGGCGCGGGGCTTCTTCCTCGCCGCCTTCGGCCTCGTCGCCGCCCGTGGAGGCCGCCGCGGGGGCACGGCGCGGACGCGCGGCGGGCGCGCCGAACGCGCGCTCCAGCAGCAGGTCGCGGGCGCGCTCCTTGAGCACGGGGTCGTAGCTCGATATTGCGGCGTTGATCTCGTCCAGCAGTTCTTTGACCTGCCTGAGGTCTTCCATGATCTCTCCCTGGCGAGCGTATCCGGCCGCGCGGACGGGGAAGGACGGGCCCGTGCGGCGGACGTGAGCGGCGAGCGTTGGATGCAATGTTGCCGTAGGCGCAACATTTAAACCGCTTCTTGCACCGCCGTCAAGTATTCTCTGTACGACTCCGCCCCGAAGCACACCATGATCACCCTGTGAGGGAGGGGGTTTTCGGCCAGGAATGCGGCCGCCTCTCGGGCCGCAATGCGCGCCGCGCGATGCACCGGAAAGCGGTACACGCCCGTGCTGATGGCGGGGAACGCCACCGTGCGCAAGTCCTTGTCCCGCGCGATCTTGAGCGATTCGCGATAGCAGCTGGCCAGCAGGTCGTCCTCGCCGGCTTGACCGCCCTGCCATACGGGGCCCACGGTATGGATCACCCATCGCGCGGGAAGCCGGTAGCCGCGCGTGATCTTGGCCTGTCCCGTCCTGCATCCGTGCAGCATGCGGCACTCCTGCACGAGCTCGGGCCCGGCGGCGCGGTGGATGGCGCCGTCCACGCCCCCGCCGCCCAGCAGCGACGTGTTGGCCGCGTTGACGATGGCGTCCACGTCGAGCTTCGTGATGTCGCCCTGCACCACCTCGATGCGCTCCGAAAGCGGCTCGGTCATGTCCATGTGGGTCCGTGTGTGACAAACGTCGCAATCAGGATGACATTTTTACGTCGAAGTACATCGCGGATTACTTGCCGATCCCTGCCGGGTGGGATCGTCAGCCCTGGCTCAGGCCCGCGCGGGCGCCCCCTCCGGGCTCACGGGGCTCGCCCACCTCCCCCAAAAACCCCTGGGGGAGGTTGAACTGCGTTTTCGTCACCCACGCCTCACGGGGCGTCGTATGACGCAGGAATCAACGAAAGGCGAGATCAAGCAGTTCTCCCCCTCCCCCGCGAAGAGAGGGTCGGGGGAGGGGGCCCTCGGCGGGCCGGCAGACCCCCCGCCGCAGTGCAGGGTCTGTGATCCTCCCTTCCCCCACGCCGTTTGTGGGGGAAGGGCCGGGATGGGGGGCGCTCCACTGCCGGCGCGATCCGTCCCATCTCCGCTGGATTCGCCCCTACGCCACCGCCGCCTCCACCGCGCCGGCGACGTCCCCGCGACCGAAGGCAGCCTCCTCGCCCTGGGCAGCGCGCATCGCGAGGCCGCGCGTGGTGACGAGGGCGGCGCCGGCGTCCGTCCAGCGGCGCAGGCTCTCGACCTCGGGCTCGATGCCCAGGCCCCACGTGGCGTCGGTGACGAGCGTGACGGGCACGCCGCGCAGGGGATCCAGCATCCCCTCCACCGCGCCCTTGACGCACACGTCCCGCGCCACGCCGATCACGTACACCTCCACGTCGCCGCCCAGCTGGTCGCGGAGGGCGCGGACTACCTCGGGGTGGGGCCTGCGTTTGGTACCGCCACCAAGGACGGGCTGCCGGCGCCGTTGGGTCCCGCCGGAGTCGGCGCGGTGGCCCGGGCGATCCCCGTGCCGGTCA
>NZ_DASURI010000509.1:0-7551 GCF_036280135.1 Longimicrobium sp. | reverse complement strand
CGGCCGTCAGGCGCACCTCCAGCGTCTGCCCGGCCTGCAGGTGCACCCGCTCGGAGGTGGACGCCACGTATCCCACGCGCTCCACCCGCAGCGTGTACGCCCCCGGCCCGGCTACCGACACGCGGTACGTGCCGGACGTGTCGGAGAGCGTGGCCGCCGCGCGGGCGCCCGCCTCGGTCAGCACGCTCACGATGGCGCCGCCCACGGGGTCGTTGGTGCCGGCCTCCAGCACGCGCCCGTGCACCGTCTGCGCGCCGGCCAGCGCCGGAACGCCGCAGGTGGCGGCCAGGAGCAGGAGAAATCGGATCGATCGAGTGTGATGCATCACGGCGTTCCTCGGGGGGAGCGGAACGGGAAGGCGGATCCGCGGAGCGGGAATTCGGCCGAAATCTCTCCGGAACGCGCGAGCCGTGCGCGGTAACGGAGAATCTCCGCCTTCCGGGGACGGGCGTCCAGTACCCCCGCGTGAACGAAAAGGTGGCGCGAGGGCGGGATCGCGGCTTTCTTGGGATGCGGATCGACGTCGCCTCCATCCGGGAGTGTGCCCATGCGCCTGCTGCTCGCCTGTGCCGTCTGCGCCGCGCTCGTCGCGGTGGACGTGCTCGCCCGCGGGGTGCGCCTGCGGTGCCTGCTGCGCGGCGCGGGGCACCGGCTGCGGCTGCCGGCCCTGTGCGAGTCCATCCTCTTTGGCGACGCGGCGGCGGCCACCACGCCCATGCGGCTGGGCGGCGAGCCCGCGCGCTGGCTGGGGCTGATGGGCGGCGGCGTGCCGGCCGGCGTGGGCGCGGCCGTCCTGGCGCTGGAGATGGCGACGTACCTGTCCATCGTGGCGCTGTCCGGCGCGGCCGCCGCGTGGACCCTGGGCGGGGCGTGGTGGGCCGGCGTGGGCCCGCGCCTGGCCGCGCGCGCCGGCGACGTGCTGCCGTGGGCCGCCACCGTGCTCGTCGCGAGCGTGGCCGTGTGGACGTGGGTCCGCAGACGGGGCCGGTCCGCCTCCACGCGGCCGGAGTTCGCGGCCGTGCGCGGCGTGCTGGGGTGGCCCCTTGCCGCGGCCGTGCCGCTGACGCTGGTGAGCATTGCCGCGCGGCTGGGCATGCTCCCCGTGCTGGCGCAGACGCTGCCGGAGCCGCCGCCGATGGGCGTGCTGGTGCTGGGCTCGTTCGCGCTCGTCTACGGCCAGCTCTTCTTTCCCACGCCGGGCGGGGCGGGCGCGGTGGAGCTGCTGGCCGCCGCGGGGACGGCGGGCGAGCTGGGCGGCAGCGGCGGCGCCGTGTTCCTGGCGTGGCGCGCCGTCACGACGGGACTTCCGGTCGTGCTGGGCTACGGCCTGGCCCTGCGCCGCTACGGGCGCGCCGCCGTCCGAGGCGTGCTCCGCGGCCAGCGCCCGGCGGACGTCACTCCTTCACCGAACGCGGTCGAGCCCGCCTGAGCAGAAGCCTGCAGCGGAGCAGGATGTCGATCTCCGCGCGGGCTGGGGTACTCTGCGCCCTCTGCGCCTCTGCGTGAGAAAAGCAGTTGATGTTTTTCGTGGGGAGCGTCACGGAATCGTTACGATCCGGTGCTTGCGCCGCGTGGACGGCGGGCGCAGCATCAAAGGGATCGTATCGATGCTTTCTCCGAACGGTGCACGGCATGTCACAGCAGGATCTCGAGCTGATGCTCTGGGCGCTCTCCCATGGCTGGAAGGTGAGCGTGTTCTCGGCCCCCACGGCGGGGGCGCTCTGGAAGGACCCCGCCCGCCGGCGGTTCCTGGTCTACACGCCCGGCGCCGCGCCGGACCTCCCCGGCCTTTCGGACGAGGTGCGCGCCCGCATCCAGGAGGCCCGCGCCGCCGCGGGCGCACCCCTCGCGGCCTGACTCTTCGCCGATCCAAATCCGTCACCGCCCGCCGGCCCTCGCTGGTGGGCGGTTTTGCGTCCGGGCGATTCGTGTGCGACGCGGTACACGAATCCCACGCGCGCGTGACGCGGCCGTGACGACAGGGAATAGGGAACAGGGAATAGGGAATAGCCTGCAACGGCGGAACGGCTTGTAATCGGGGCCCGTCCCCGGAAGCGTCATCCTGAGGAGCCGCCGCGCGGTCCCTGCCCGCGCCGGAACGATAGCGGCGACGAAGGATCTTGCATGCGTGACTCGGGGGCGGCGCTCGTGCACGGAATCCGCCCCCGAGTATCGCGCGCAAGATCCTTCGGTCGCGCCCAAAGCCTTACGCGAATTCGAGTTCCGCGCGGGCGCTCCCTCAGGGTGACGCTCATTGCTGGAATCTCCGTCAGGTGGGATCGAATCGACGTGCCTCCGTGCATCAGGCGCGAGGCACGTTTGTTTTTCGGCGTCGTTGATAGAGATACGGGGACGCGGAGGCGAAGCCGTTACCGGCGCGTGGTTCCGTCTTGGCAGGGGCAGGCCAGCTTGGGGGCTCGACGACGGGATTCCGCGAGAACGCCGGGGACGGAGACGTGGACGTACGAGCCATCATCGAGGCAGGCCGCGTGGCCAGCCGCTTTCAGCCCATCGTGCAGCTGTCCGACGGGCACGTGGTCGCCCACGAGGCGCTGGCCCGCGGCCCGGCGGGATCGGCGCTGGAAACGCCGCGCGCCCTCTTTGCCGCGGCGGCGGAGCAGGGAAGCGAGCATGCGCTGGACGCCGTCTGCCGCGCGTCCGCCCTGCGCGCCGCCACGGACGCGGGCTGGGCCGCCGGGCCGGACGGACCGCTGTTCCTGAACGTGCGCCCCGGCGCGCTGCTGCACGACGACTTCCTGCCGACGCTGGAGCACGCCGTCCGCGCGGCCGGGCGCACGCCGCGCGACGTGGTGCTGGAGCTGAGCGAGGCCGAACGGCTGGACGGCGGCGAGGTGCACGCGCCGCTGGCCGCCTGCCGCGCCGCGGGCTTCTGGATCGCGCTGGACGACGTGGGCGCCGGCCGGTGCGGGCTGCACGCCATCGCCGAGGCGGTGCCGGACGTGGTGAAGGTCGATCGCTCGCTCATCGCCGGGATGGACGCGCACCGCGGCCGCCGCGCCGCCGTGGCCGCGCTGGTGCAGCTGGCAGGCGAGCTGGGCATCGTGCTGGTGGCGGAGGGGATCGAGACGGAAGGCGAGCTGCGCGCCGCCCGCGCCTTGGGCGCGCCGCTGGGGCAGGGCTTTCTGCTGGGTCTCCCGGCGGAGCGCCCGCTGCCGGCCGGCTCCGTGGCCGCCGCCTTCGCCCCCGCCGATGCGCGCCCCGCGCCCGGCGCCGTCACCGCGCCGGTCCTCCCGCGCCGCCGCCACCTCTCTCCGCGCCCGCGTCGCGCCGGCTGAGGCGCGGATCCGCTTAACACCGCGCATGGGCGTTGATCCAACCCACGTCGTGATGCGTCATCCTGAGTCATGCGGCGCTGCGCTCACCCTGCGGGATGAAAGCCGCAGTCCAACCTCCCCCAGGGGTTTTTGGGGGAGGTGGGCGAGCTCCGCGAGCCCGGAGGGGCGCTCGCGTGAGGGCTGCTACACGCCAGAACCAGCCCTCTCTTTTCTATTCAGGGAGCGCCGTGGGTGACCTGAATGCACGCAGAGCTACAGCGCGACCGAAGGATCTTGTGTGCGAAGACAAGCCGGCCCTGGTGCACGGAGCCGACCTGTCGCTTTGCGGGCAAGATCCTTTGTCGCCGCCATGGAACTCGCAGGGATCAGGTTCTACGCGGCGGCTCCTCAGGATGACGCTCGATAGGAGGGCTCTGAAGCCAGGTTGGCAAACCCTCTCATCCAGGAAGACAACTGCTTTTCCGGCCCCGGGATCAATGCGGAAAACGGCAGTGACGGATCATTGATCCGGCGTCTGATCGTTTTCGGGACGGGTGATTGATCCATCCACGCTAGCCTTGGCGCAGACCGATGCCCACCCCGGGCACGGCACGAGGTCACCGGAGCAAGCGAGGTACGAGATGAGCGACACGACCGCACACCTGATCGTGGGATCCGAGTTCAACGCGGGCCTGTACACGGCGGCGCAGACGATCCCCCTGTCGCTGCAGGGATGGCAGATCCAGTCGCTGGCGCGGGATCCGGACGGCCGGCTGTGGTGCGTGGGATCGGCGGGCAACCCGGCCCGGTGGGAAAGCACGCTGCAAAGCTGGGTGGGCGCGCCGCAGCTGTTCGGCGGCTGGAGCCTGTCCTGCCTGGCCTGGGACCCGGCGGGGAACCTGTGGTGCGTGGGCTCGGCGGGGAACCTGTCGCGCTGGCTGGGCGACTGGAGTACCAGCACCGGCCGGTGGGCCGGCCCCAATGACGGCTTTCCGCAGCTGGCGTCGCCCGGCGGATACCGGTCGGTGGCGTTCGCGCCGGATGGCACCCCGTGGGCAACCCGGCAGGACGGCACCGTCACCCGGTGGTCGTCCCTGCAGAACCAGTGGCAGCAGCAGGCGGATACCCTCCCTGGGGGTGCGGCGCTGACGCTGTCCTTCGACGGCGGCAGCCTGTACGTCGTGACGCCGGACTTCCGGGTCTTCTCCAGCAGCGTGTCCACGCCGCAGACCTGGGCGCCGGTGCAGACGGGGTGGACCGTGCGCTGGTTCGGACCGGACTACACCGGCGGCATCGTCCTTCCCCCCGCGGCGTGATGGCCGGTTCGCCACGGCCATCCACCGGCTGACGAGCGGAGCCCCGGGCGAGTGACCCCTCGTCCGGGGCTCCTGCGTTTTCGTCGTGTCGCCCTCGGTCACCGACCCGGGACACGTCCGCCGATCCGCCGCCGTCCGCATCCTTGTGCCCGCGCCGCGCGGGATGACCCGCGCGGAACGACCACTCCACCGCCTCTCGCGGACAGTGCCGCATCCCGTCGCCGGACGTGTTGCACGGCCGAGATTGACGAGACAATTGTTGTCGGCTATCGTGGTGATGCACCGCCTGGTGCGGCGTGCTCGACGCCTCGCGCTCACCGCGGCCCCTTCCCGACACCGCCTCGCTCCGCCGTCATCAACCGCGTGTTGATGACCTGGCTCCGCGTTGCCCGGTGCCGGCGGATGCCGCCCGGTGCCCCGCGTGAAGGACGGTCACGATCATTCCATACTTTCCTTTCCTTGGAGGTCCCATCATGCGCCTGCTTTTCCGATCTTGTGCCGCCGCTCTCGTGCTGGGCACGATGGCGTGCGCCGACGACGCCGCACGCCCCACCCTGCCGCCGGACCCCGCGCCCACACCGGTCTCCCTGGGGGTGGCCGAGGTGACGATCACGGGACTGGGAACCAGCGAGGTGCGCTCCAGCATCCGCCCCGTGGACGGCGCATCGGGTCCCAGCACGGCGCTGAACCCGGTCAGCACCATCCCCGTGCTGGAGTTCGTTTCGTCCGGCACGTTCGTCGATGGCGTACGCGGCGCGGGCGGGCAGCGGTACGTCACCGCCAGCTATCGCGTGCGCAACAACGCGGGGCGCAGCCTCAGCAACCTCACGTGGCTGCTGGTCGGGCGGTCCAACGCCATCCCGGGAAGTCCGTTCTCGTCGCTCCTGCGGTTCGACGGCACGGCCGCGGACCCCGCCATCGCCGGCACGATCGCACCCACGGGAGCGGTCGCCCCGCGCAGCGACCTGGACGGCCTTCGCTCCCTGCAGCCGGACGTGCTGCAGGTGTTCACGGAGGCGGAGGTCGCCGCCATCACCAGGCCGGCCGGCGTGCTGGAGGTGTTCCCCTCGGGCTTCGTGGTGCGCAACGCCTCGACCGAGGCCACCAGCCGCACGCTTCCGGCGGCCACCTCGGTCAACCAGTTCGACGGCGTGGTCACCTTCTCGTTCCGGGTGCCCCTGCAGGCCACCTCGTCGGCGGACGTGTTCTCGGTCTCCTTCCAGGTGCTGGCCATCGAGGACACGGAGACACGGATGACGGAGAGCATCGAGGAGGGGCAGGACACCACGGCCGTGCGCCTGCTGCGCGAGCGGGCCGCGTCGCTGGGCGCCACCACGGTGACGGTGCTGGCCGGCAGCCCCGCCAGCGGCCCCGAGGTGGCGGACTACCCCGGCCAGCGGCAGATCTGCTCCGTGCGCACGGCGGGGACGGCGGCCGCGCCCACGGGCTTCATCACCCGCCCGGCGGGGTACGCGCTGCTGGCCCTGTTCCGGCCGGGGGAAAGCGTCAGCGCCTGCGGTGCGAACTTTCGCTCCGGCACGGCCTCCGCGCCCGCCCTCAACACGGCGTATCCCATCACCCTGCGGGCCATGGACCGCTACGGCAACGTGATCACGGGCGCCGTGGACACCGTGGCCCTGTCGCGGGTGTCGGGTCCCGCCGCCACCTTTGGCGCCACGGCCTCGCTGGCCTCCGGGCAAGCCACCGTCAACGTGACGTTCCAGGCGGCCGGCACGTCCGCGCTCGCGGCCCGGGGCAGGCGCAACCGGGGGCAGCGCACGCTGGTGGTGCCCGCGACGGCCACCATCGCCCTCAACGGGGGAACCAACCAGATCGCCATGGCGGGCACCGCTGTCCCGGTGGCGCCTTCGGTGGTGGTGCGCGACCTGGGCGGGGCTGCCCTGGCGGGCGTGCCGGTCACGTTCACGGTCACGGGCGGAGGCGGCTCCGTCACCAGCACGGTCGTGAGCACCAACGCCAGCGGCGTGGCCAGCGCGGGTGGCTGGACCATGGGCTCGTCGGCGGCGCTGAACACGCTGACCGCCACGACGCCGCGCGCCAGCACCTCCGTGGGCTTCGAGGCGGGTGGGTGCGCGGGGGGCGGAGGGACGGGATACGCCATCACCCTGTGTTACCTGACCCCGCTCAGCACGCCGCAGCGTGCCGCGTTCGAGAACGCCGCGGCCCGCTGGAGCACGGTCATCACGGGCGACCTGCCCGGGGGCCAGTTCTCCGCTGCCGCCAACGCCTGCGAGGCCGGCTCGCCCAGCATGAACCTTGTCCTGGATGACCTGGTGATCGTGGTGCGGGTGGAGAACATCGACGGCGTGAGCGGCATCCTGGGCTCCGCCAGCCCCTGCTTCATCCGCAACCCGGGCAACCAGCCGTTGCTGGGCACCATGCGGTTCGATGCCGCCGACATGGAGGAGATGGAGAGCGAGGGACTGCTCGAGAACGTCATTCGCCACGAGATGGGGCACGTGCTGGGCATTGGCTCTCTCTGGTCGTTCCGGGGCTTCCTGGCGAACCCGTCGCCCGTGGGCGGCCCCGTGCTCGATACCTACTACACGGGCAGCAACGGCATCGCCGGCTTCAACCTCATCGGCGGAAACACCTACACGGGCGGGCAAAAGGTGCCGGTAGAGAACGATGCGCCCGCCGGCACCATCAACGTGCACTGGCGCGAGTCGGTGCTGGCCAACGAGCTCATGACGGGATACGCCAACACGGGCTCCATGCCCCTGAGCCAGCTGACGGCGCGGTCGCTGGTGGACATGGGCTACACCGTCAACACCTCCTCCGCCGACCCGTTCTTCCTGACGCTGGCGTTACGGGCGGACCCGGAAGAGCTGGTGCCGCTGGTCAACGACGTCGACTTTGGGCCGCTGTACCGCGTGGATCAAAACGGCCGCACCACCCGCATCCGGTAGGTAGCGGGGGGTCAGCAGGTCATCGATTCA
>NZ_DASURI010000508.1:0-2992 GCF_036280135.1 Longimicrobium sp. | reverse complement strand
CTACCTGGAATCGGTGGGGCGCCGCGAGGAGCGAGTCCCCCCCGGTCGCCCCCGCCTTGCCTCCCCCGCAGGGCGCGGGCCCCATGGCTGAGCCCGCGCCGGAGCGGTTCGCGCACGCGGTGGAGGCGGCGTCGCTGGCCGTGGAGGGGATGGCGGCGCTCCTGCTGGCCTGCGCGGCGGCCTGGGCCTTCGCGTCCCTCCTTCGGCGGGCGGCGGAGCGACGACTGGGCGTGGACGGGCAGCGGGCCGTGTGGCTGGGACTGGCGCGGTGGCTGGTGCTGGCGCTGGAGTTCCAGCTTGCGGCGGACCTGCTGCACACCGCCGTCTCGCGCACCTGGGCGGACATTGGCCAGGTGGCCGCGCTGGCCCTCATCCGCACCTTTCTCAACTACACGCTGGAGGCGGACCTGGAGAAGCTCGCCGAGCGCCGGCACGCCCCGGAGCCGCCCTCGCCGTGACCCGGGCAGGTCCAAGACAAGACCCGGGTTCACGCGGAGATGCGGAGGCGCGGAGAGAAAAGAGCGAAGAGCCCGTCTCTCCCGTGTCTCTCTGTGCCTCTGCGTGAGATCCGCGGCTGCCGGGGGCACAGGCGCCGTCGCCACCGCAGGCAAGAGTGTCCAAGCTGCCGGCTCGCTGGGCGGCATATCTTGGGTGCGGACACGGGGCCGGGAACGAGGGAGCGGGGAAAGGATCCGGACGATGCGAACGAAAGCGGCGCGCGAGAGGGAGAGCGGGGCAGCGGTTCCCCGGCGGCGGGACCGCGGGGCAACGGTCGGAGGGCGGTGGATTCCTCCCCTCCGCGCGCTCCTCCTGCAGCTGCTGGCGGCCGGCGGGCTCGCCGCCCAGGGGCGCGGGCAGGGGCAGCCGGCGCAGGAGGGCGGCAACCTCTCCGCACAGGTGGTGGACCCCACCGCCCCGCTCAAGACCATCACCGTGCAGAACCGGTACGTGCCGTCGCACTGGTACCTGGACGACGACGAGAACGAGACGGACCTGCAGGTGGCCGTTCCCTTCCTGGCGTTCGGGGCCGGGAACATCCTGCGCGTCACCATTCCCTATCGTGCGAGCACGCCGGAGGGCCGCGACGGGCTGGGAGACGTGAGCGTATTCGACGTCGTCATCGTCCCCGCCGGCGGGGTCCGGCTCGCCATCGGCGCGGTGGCCAGCTTCGGCACGCCGAAGGGGCCCGGCGTCGACACGTACGCCATGGGTCCCGCCCTTGGCATCGTGGTGCCGGCCGGGCGCTGGACCGCGGGCGTCTTCAACCAGAACCTGTTCAGCGGGGACGACATCGCCACCTCGCAGCTGCAGCCGGTGCTGGCGTACACCGTGGACGAGCACCTGAGCCTGGCCCTGGGAGACCTGCAGTACACGGTTGACTGGAACGAGGGGCGCTTCGTCAACGTGCCCCTGGGGCTGCAGGTGAACTACGTGACGGCCCTCGCGCGGCAGCCGCTGCGGCTGTTCGTGAACCCGCAGTACAACCTGCGGGACGAGCCCGGCTCGCGGAAGTGGACGCTGACCGCGGGCGTGGCCCTGATCGCGAGGTAGCGCGGGAGGCCCGCGCCGCCGGTTCCCACAAACCCTGGAGGAGGAGGAGATCCATGAGAAACAGAGCATTTCGCGCCCTCGCGCTCGCGGCCGTGGCCGCGGCGTGGCAGCCGCCGGCCCCCGCGCGCGCCCAGGTGGACACGGCGGCGATGAACGCCCTGGCGCGGATGGGCACCTACCTGAACTCGCTGACCACCTTCCAGGTACGCGCGGAGATCACCCGCGAGGAGGTCCTGGCCGACGGGCAGAAGGTGCAGCTCGCGAGCTCGGCGGACCTGGTGGCGGACCAGCCCAGGCGCCTGCGCGTGAACGTGTCGGACGACCGGCAGCAGCGGCTGCTGCTGTACGATGGCCGCTCGTTCACCCTCTTTGCGCCGCGGCTGAACTTCTACGCCACGACGGCGGCGCCGGGGAGCATCCAGGACCTGGCGCGGCAGTTGGAGGACCGGCACGGGGTGGAACTCCCCCTGGTGGACCTCTTCCGCTGGGGAACGCCCGAGGCGCGCGTGGCCGAGATCACCTCCGCCATGGTCGTCGGACCCGCGGAGGTGGGAGGCGTGACCTGCGAGCAGTACGCCTTTCGGCAGGCGGGGCTGGACTGGCAGGTCTGGATCCAGAAGGGCGAGTTCCCCCTGCCGTGCCGGCTGGTGCTCACCACCCTGACGGACGAGGCGCGGCCCCAGCACGCCACGACGTACACCTGGAACCTGGCGCCGTCGTTCAACGATGCCGCGTTCGCCTTCGTACCGCCGGCGGACGCCCGGCAGATC
The DNA here is from genome assembly GCF_036280135.1 of Longimicrobium sp. GTDB lineage: Bacteria > Gemmatimonadota > Gemmatimonadetes > Longimicrobiales > Longimicrobiaceae > Longimicrobium. Next base: position 671 of record NZ_DASURI010000508.1, on the reverse strand, counting down.
ACCTTCGCGGAAGTCGCCGCGGAGCGCGCATCCCGCAACTGAAGGAGGCTCCGATGAGAAAGCTCGTTCCACTGCTGTTCCTGGCGCTGCTGGGGGTGGTGCTCTGTGCCGCGCAGGCGGAGGCGCAGCGCCGCTTCGGGGGCGGGATGGCGTCGCGCGGGGCCGCGCGCGCATCCGTCAACGCGCGGCCGCACGTGGACGTGAACCGCGCCGCCGTCAACCGGCCCGCCGTGGACCGCAGCCGCGTGGCGAACCGCGACGTCAACCGTGACGTGAACCGTGACGTGAACATCAACCGCGACATCGACGTCCACCGTGACATCGACGTGAACGCCCACGGCGGCTGGTACGACGACCACGACGGCTGCTGCTTTCACCCCGTGGCCACGGCGGCCGTCATCCACGCGGCCAACACGGTGTCGCGGGCGGCCACGGCGGCGGCGGTGGGCTCCATCGTCAACACCCTGCCCCCGTACTGCGAGGTGGTGGTGGAGAACGGGATCACCTACCAGAACTGCGACGGCATCTGGTACCAGCCGCAGTTCTACGGCACGGAGGCGGGCTACGTGGTGGTGACGCCGCCGGAGTAGCGGGCCGGGATGAACCCCCGGCATCGCACGGCGCGGGGCACGGTGCCCCGCGCCCCCCTCCCCCCCAGCCCCCCCGTACCC
>NZ_DASURI010000507.1:0-6945 GCF_036280135.1 Longimicrobium sp. | reverse complement strand
TCTCCGCGAGAACGAGCGGGGAGAGGCCGGGAGAGGGGCGGGCTGCTGCCGGCGCGATCCGTCCGGAGGTCCAGGCGAAGTTTCTCCTTCCCCCACACACAAGAGAGCCGGCCCCGCGTCGCGAGGCCGGCTCTTCGTCCGTCATCTGCCCGTCATCCTCCGTCGGCCCGTCACGCGCTCTCGCGGTGGCGGTCGTCCTGCGGCAGGATGGGGCGCGCGGGGTCGTCGGACGGGTCCAGCGGGTCGTGGGTGACCTCGGGATGCTCCTCGACCTCCTTGGGGAACATCAGCGAGCCGATCACCGACGCGGCCAGCACGCCCGCCACGATCCCCAGCGACAGCGCGATGGGCACGTGGTAGTAGCCCGAGATCAGCATCTTCACGCCGATGAAGCCCAGCACCACCGACAGGCCCAGCTTGAGGTAGTGGAACTTGTCGATCACCCCCGCCAGCAGGAAGTACAGCGACCGCAGGCACAGGATGGCGAACACGTTGCTGGTGTACACCAGGAACGGGTCGCGCGTGACGGCAAAGATGGCCGGGATGCTGTCCACGGCAAAGATCAGGTCCGTGGTCTCCACCATCACCAGCACCACGAACAGGGGCGTGGCCGCCTTGCGCAGCTTGCCCCCGATGGTCTCCTTCACGAAGAAGTGCTGCCCGTGATAGGTGTTGGTCACGGGAAAGAAGCGGCGGATGAGCTTGAGCGCGGGGTTGCTCTCCGGCTCGATGTCCATCTCGTCCTGGGTGGCCATCTTGATGCCCGTGTACACCAGGAAGGCACCGAACAGGTAGATGATCCAGTGGAACCGGTCGATGAGGATGGCGCCCGCGGCGATCATCAGCCCGCGCATGACCAGCGCGCCCAGCACGCCCCAGAACAGCACGCGGTGCTGGTACTGCGGCGGGACCTTGAAGTACGCGAAGATCAGGACGAAGACGAAGATGTTGTCCACCGACAGCGCCAGCTCGATCACGTAGCCCGTGAGGAACTCCAGCGCGTCCTTGCTGCCGCCCACGTTGTGCACGGGGAGGTAGTCCATCCAGATGGCGCCGGCGAACAGCAGGGCCAGCGTGGCCGTGAAGGCGGCGAACAGGCCGGCTTCGCGGACGCGCACCACGTGCGCCTTTCGGTTCAGCACGCCCAGGTCGAACGCCAGGATCACCAGCACCAGGAGCGTGAATGCCGCGTACGGCAAAACGGTTGCGTTCAACTGCATTCCTTCCACGGGGCCGCGGCGGCGCGGCGGGTGTGCGCACGAAAAACGGGCGAAACCTTCGTCGGGGGAGGGCCGTTTGGCCGTCCCCTGCGACGAAGGTCTCGCCCTGACTGAAAGGAGCGCGAATGCGCTCCCCGTCCCGACCGGACCGTGCGGGGCAGTGCCCGCAGTCTTGACGATCCGGCCGCCGGCTGTCTCGCCGGTGGACTACTCCCCTTCCTCATTGCAAGTCGTAGAAGCTACTCAGCAAGTCTCCTGCCGTCAACGAGCATCGCCTTCGCCCCGCAACCCGCATCCATTCCTCGCGTTCCCATCCGGCTCCGGGAGGTGCGGAAAACTCGACCTCCGCTGGGGCCGGGGTACTCTGCGTCCTCTGCGGCTCTGCGTGAGAATGCCGTTGCCGTAAACGCCGGAGAGCCGCGAAAGGCTTGCGCCTTTCGCGGCTCTCTGCATTCTCCAGCCCTCCGCGCGACGAACGGCTCAGCGCCGCATGGACACGGGCGGGCCCAGGATCTCGGCCATGAGCACGGCGCGGCGGGCACCGGCGGGGTCGCGCAGGTCGTCCATCAGCCCGTGGATGGGCGCCTGGGCCTGCGCGTGGCCCTCCACGTAGCGCTGGTGAAAGCGCTGGTGCTCCTGCTCCCAGTCCACCTCCGTCTCCAGCGACGCGGCCGCCGGCGGCAGCGGGCGCGGGGCCACGGACATCCGCGGGACGGCCGCCTCCAGCGAAACGACCTCCGCGTGGGACAGGTCCAGGTCGTGGTCCGCCGCCGTCTCGTCCAGCAGGAGCTCCGACGTGCTCTCCTCGCGCCCCGACCGCGGGGGCAGCACGGCGGCGGGAACGGCCAAGCGCCGCACGTGCGACTCCGGCAGGCCCTCCGCCGTGGCGAACCAGTCCGGCGGCGGGACGATGACCTGGCTCTTTTGCTGCGCCTGCTTCGCCGCGTTCCGCGCGAGGGAGATGATGAACCACATCACGGCGACGAAGATGAGAAAGCCCATCGGTCAGGTCCCCGTGGAGCCGTTGCCCGTGGACGTGGAGGGGCCGGCCAGGGCGCGGCGCATCCCCGTGTCGCTCTGCATGTTCTGGTACCGCGCGTAGTCCATCACCCCCAGGTTGCCGCGCCGGAACGCCTCGCTGATGGCCAGGGGCACCTGCGCCTCGGCCTCCACCACGCGGGCGCGGGCGTCCTCCACCCGGGCGCGGTTCTCCTGCTCCTGCGCCACGGCCATGGCGCGGCGCTCCTCGGCGCGGGCCTGGGCAATGCGCTTGTCGGCCTCGGCCTGGTCCGTCTGCAGCTCGGCGCCGATGTTCTTGCCCACGTCCACGTCGGCGATGTCGATGGACAGGATCTCGAACGCCGTCCCCGCGTCCAGCCCCTTGCTCAGCACCGTCTTGGAGATGTTGTCGGGGTTCTCCAGCACGGCCTTGTGGCTCACGGCCGAGCCGATGGTGGAGACGATGCCCTCGCCCACGCGCGCCAGGATGGTCTCCTCGCCCGCGCCGCCGACCAGCCGGTTGATGTTGGCCCGCACCGTCACGCGGGCGATGGCGATGAGCTGGATGCCGTCCTTGGCCATGGCCGCCACGCGCGGCGTGCTGATGACCTTGGGGTTCACGCTGGTCTGCACGGCCTCGAGCACGTTGCGGCCGGCCAGGTCGATGGCCGTGGCGCTCTTGAAGTCCAGCGTGATCCCCGCCTTTTGCGCGGCGATCAGCGCCTGCACCACGCGCTCCACGTTGCCGCCGGCCAGGTAGTGCGCCTCCAGCTGGCTGGCGTCCAGGGGCAGGTCGGCCTTGTGCGCCGTGATGAGCGGGTGGACGATGCGCGCCGGGTTCACCCGCCGCAGCCGCATGGCGAACAGCTGCGTGAGGCCCACGTACACGCCCGACGACATCGACTGGATCCACAGCCCCAGGGGGATGAACTGCAGGAACAGCCCCAGGGCGAAGATGGCGCCGACGATGATGAGAAAGGCATACAGCATGGGATCCATGGGCCGTGTCCGGTCAGGGGAGGCGGTCCGCCCGCCGCGGGCGAACTCCGGGAGCGCCGCCGGGGGTCCCGGGCCGGCGCGGATGGATGTACGGGGTTGCGGCGAAAGAAGTTGCGAGTAGCTGCTGCTGGATTCTCAGCCGGGAAACAGCGCCGCGAAGTCGATGTGGCCCTCCGGCGTGCGCGCGCCCTCGCGGACGATCCCCAGGGGATCCAGCCCGTAGAGCTCCAGGGCCGTGGCCTGGTAGAAGTCCAGCGGCACGTGCTGCTCGCGGGCCAGCGCCAGCGCGTCTACGATGCGCGCCAGGTCGCCGCCGGCCGCCACGTGCGCCTCGGCCGCCTCCGGCTCCAGGACCACGCCCGCGTCCGCCGCGCGCCGGAGGATGAGATGGAGCTCCGCGTCCGTCATCCGTCCCGCGCCTCCTCCGCGCCCGCAGCCAGGGGGATGGCGCGGACCACGTGCCGGTAGCCCTCGGAGCGCTGCACGCGGACGGGTGAGCCGGCGGGCACCCATCCCGTCTCGCTGACGACGTCCAGCCGCTCGTCGCCGATCTGCGCCACGCCGCTGGGGCGCAGGTCCGTGAGCGCCACGCCGTCCAGCCCCTCCAGCTCCGTGCGGGGCAGCGCGGCCACGTATCCCTCCTCGCGGCTGAGCAGCCCGCCCAGCAGCGGGTGCCCCGCACGCAGCCGCGACGCCACGGCCCACGCGGCAATCCCCAGCAGCGTCAGGCTGCCCACGAGCATGGCCGTCGTGAGCGCCGCGTCCTCGGGCGCCGGCGAAAGGGCGAGGATGACGGCGCCGATGGTGGCCACGAGCCCCAGCACGCCCGTCCACCCGAACCCGGGGATGACGAACACCTCTACGGCCAGCAGCACGATGCCCGCGACCAGCATGAGCATGGGCGTCCACCCCACCATGCCCAGCACGGGCAGCGCGTGCGGCTGGGCGGCCAGCGCGGCGGGGACGAACGAGAGCGTCAGGACGGTGGAGAGGATGCGGATCAGGCGCATGGCTCCGGACGGGACGGGTGGACGTTCCTGCATCCAGTTTAACCGCTTGCGCCGCGGTGTCCAAGCGGGCCGTGTGCAGGCGCCGCGACGGTCAGCGCTCCGACGGCGCGATCCACTTCTCGGAGCTGGGCGGGACAAACGCGCGCATCTTGTCCAGCAGGGCGCCGGGATCGGTGTCTTCCAGCACCAGCTGCCGGTGCTGCGGGCGGACGAAGCGCTCGGCCACGGCGTGGTCGAACATGGCCAGCAGGGGCGCGTAGTAGCCGGCCACGTTCAGCAGCCCGCACGGCTTGGGATGGAACCCCAGCTGCGACCAGGTGATCACCTCGCAGAACTCCTCGAAGGTGCCGTAGCCGCCGGGCATGGCCACGAAGCCGTCGGAGAGGTCCGCCATCATGGCCTTGCGCTCGTGCATGGAGTGCACGACGTGCAGCTGCGTGACCTCCAGGTGGCCCACCTCGCGCCGCATGAGCGCCTCGGGGATCACGCCGATCACCTCGCCGCCGGCCTGCATGACGGTGTCGGCCACGATGCCCATCAGGCCCACGCCGCCGCCGCCGTACACCAGCCCGATGCCGTGGTCCGCCAGGGCGCGGCCCATGGCCCGGGCCGCGTCCGCGTAGTCCGGGCGCCCGCCCGGGTTGGAGCCGCAAAAGACACAGATCCGCTTCACAAACTTTCCGTTTTCGATAGGGTTTGGTGATGCGCGGGCGAGGGCGGATGATGCGGTGCCGCCGGTCGAGAGAAGTCGATGCCTGCGCCGAGGCCCGGCGGTCCGCGTGGGCGGACGCCGGATCAGTTGCAGCGAATCTATCCGCGCGGACGGGATCCTGTCACCTGCCCGCCGCTTCCGTCGCGAAACCGATACGGTCCCGCGCACCGAATCCGCCGTCCGGTGACCCGAATCGGCCGCCGCCTCTCTCCCCGTCCGTACCTCCGTACCACAGTCAATCTTCCAGCGCGCGGATCTGCGCCCGCACGGCCTGCACGCGCGGATCGTCCTCGCCGGCGGCGCGCTGCAGGAAGTCGATGGCACGCTGCAGCAGCACCAGCGCCTCCGCGCGCTCGCCCAGCTCCGCCAGCACGCGCCCCAGCCGGTGCAGGTCCCGCGCGACGCTGGGATGCGACGGGCCGTACGCCGCCTCGTCGATGGCCAGGGCCCGCGCCAGGTGCGGACGTGCCTCCGCCGGGCCGCGAAGGCCATACAGCGTCTCGCCCAGGTTGCCGTGGAGCGTGGCCGTCATGGGGTGTCCCGGGCCGAACACCTCCTCCGACAGCTCCATGGCGCGCAGAAAGTAGCCGCACGCCTCGTCCAGCCGTCCCGCCGTGCGCAGCAGCGTCCCCACGTTGTTCACGTGGACGACGACCTCCGGGTGCCGCGCCCCGTGCGCGGCCTCCAGGATGGCGAGCACGCGCCGCGCGTTGTCCAGCATGGGCCCGCGGTCGCCCAGGGCGGAGAGCGCGCCGTTGAGGTACGTCAGGGCCAGGGCCACGGACGGGTGCTCCGGCCCCCGCGCGGACTCCAGCAGGGCAACGGCGCGCTCCAGCTCGCGGCGGGCGGCGTCCGGCTGGCCGCGCGCCAGCAGCGTGCGACCGGCCAGCAGCAGGCACTGCCCCGCCGCGTCCAGTCCTTCGCCGGCCACCTCCGCGTACGCCGCGGCGGCCCGCGCGTGGGGCAGCAGCGCGTCCGCCGTGTCGGCGGCGTCGGGGCGCTCGGGCTCGCGGGGATACGCGGCGGCCACGGTGGCGGCGGCCGCCGCGGCCCACGCCGGCTTCTCGGGACCCAGCTCGATGCGGACGGCCTCCGCCACCTCCGCCCGCAGCAGGGCGGGGCCGGCGGCCTGCAGCAGCCCGGCGCGGGCCAGCTCCGCCTCCGCCGCGTCCAGCGCCGCGGGATCGGCGGCCGCGGCATCCAGCGGAGGCGAAAGCGCGTCGCCGGCGGCGGAAAGGACGGCGAGGGGGAGCGGCGCGTGGTCCAGGAACGCCATTAGGCGCAGCAGCGTGCCGGCGGCGGGCGACAGGTCGGTACGGGCGGACATGGGTCAGCGGGAGCGTTCGGCGGATCGGCGGACGGCGCGCAGGGCTTCGCGGCGGATGAGGCCGCTGAACGGGCGGATCACGCGCCAGTAGCGGGCGAAGGAGCGGCGCGCCGCCTCGTCCGTGCAGCGCACGCGCGTTTCGGTGGCCACGAGCGAGCCCTCCGCCGTGGGCAGGATGGTGAAGTTCCACGCGGCCACGGCCATCCCCGGCCGGTCGAACGCGCGGAATTCGCCCGGCTCCACGTGGGTGATGCCGCCGGCGGGCGTCCAGAAGCGTCCCGTGAGCCCCAGGACGATCTCGCGCGGCGGGTCTTCGGCGAGGAGGACGAAGCCGCTGCGCAGCAGGCCCTCCATGTTGCCGCCCAACGCCTTGCCCCTGGCGCGCCCGCTGAAGAGCGCGGGGAGGGAGCGCAGGGCGAACAGCGCGCGGACAACGGGCGATCCGCGCAGGTCCAGCGCGCGCACGGCGTCCCACGCGCGCTCGGGCGGCGCGGCCACGCGCACGGCGTGGCGCTCCGCGAACTGCGCCTGGGGCATGAACTCGTCGATCAGCATCTGCCGGCGTGAGGTTGAATCGGAAGCGGAGTCCGGTATCCGGTCTGGCGCTGCAAAGCGGCGCGTTCGTCGCGGGTCGAGGGCAGAAATCCAGCACGGTGGACGGCGTCTACAACGGGCGAG